>JADYZL010000305.1 GCA_020853155.1 Bryobacterales bacterium | reverse complement strand
TCGTTGAGAACCTCTCAATCGCTTGAGGATAGGAATCGCGGAGGCCAAAACGTTCTTTCGGTCCCGCTGGGGTGGCGCTAAGCGACGGCGGAACAAGGGGATGCGAAGATTTCGATGTCCTGTGATTCCGTTCGGAATCGGCGTGCAATTCGAGGGGCCCATACGCCCTTGAACTCCCTGTGGCTGCCGATGAGTGTCATCGCCAATGCGCCAACACACAAAGCCGGGGGTTTCGGTTCAACCGGGAAATCAGCGCCGGTACGAGGCCGCGGAGACATGGCAGGGCGGCAGAACGCCGGCCGCGATAGGGCAGAGCAGATGGAGATGCGACATCAGCAGCAGACGCAGCGAATGGCGCAAAGACAAATGGAGCAAGGCGAACGGATGGAACAGAGGCAATCGGAGCAAATGCGCCGCATGGAGCCGGAGCAATCCTCCAGGCGAGGGGGCGGCCGTCAATCCTGGCGAGCGCTTCGCGCGGATATCCCGAGGAGTTGACGCCGGGGAACGCCCGCGATTATGCGAGAGCTTCCCGGCAATACTCGATGCAGCGGGCAATTTCCTTCATGCGCGTGCTTCCTTCCGGCACTTTGTACTCGAATTCGATCGTGGCCTGGAAAGGATATTTCTCCCGCTTCATCAATTGCAACACTTCACGGATGGGAGTGTCGCCCTGGCCCCAGACCGTGTTCGGGCCTTCATGCATCTTGCGGTCCTTGATGTGGACATGGGTGATGCGGTCTGCGTGTTTCTTCATGAAGGGAATCGGCGAGGTATTATTCCCCGCGACAAAATGGCCGATGTCGAGATTGATGCAGTTGTATTTGGAGTACGTCATCGCCTTCTCCCAGCTCGCGGGCGCGGCGAAGGCCTCCGGATTGTGGATCTCCGCATGGCCGTGATAGCCCACGCGGAACTTGTGGGCCGTGGCGAGTTCGCCCAGCCACTTGGTTCTGCTCAATGGGATCTCGCACGAAATCGCATCCGCCCCCATTGTCCGCGCAAGCGAAAAGGCGTAGCCCACCTCGTCGTCGCTCATCGAATCCACGGCGTCGAACTTGATAATCTGAAGGGCCACTCCGGCATCGTTCCACTTCTTTCGGAACGGCTTGAAGCCTTCGATGGACTGGCTCAAGCGCCACTTGCGAAGAGCGTCGAGAGAAGCCTTCGCCTGTTCCCGCTGTTCCGGGGAGGCATTCCTGGCCGCGCGGACGAGCCTGGGAGCGCCAAGCGATTGTTCGATCGGCTGGGATCGCAGCTCGACGGCGCTGAGGTTTAGATCGAGAAGATCCTTCAGAATCGAATCGGCTCCCTCGGACATGTTGCCGAAACTATAAGGCGCATTGATCCCAACCTGAACGCCGCCGAACTTCGAGTTGGGCTTCGCCAGGAGCCGTATTGGAAGGGCGCCTGCCAGAGTGAGCGCGCCAAGTTCTCTGCGTGTGTATTTCATCGTGAGCCCTCTTTCCGTTCGAGATCGATTCCAGGTGGGAATGTGTGCCCAGATTATCACCAATCCGGGCGCGTGCTGAGCCTTTCACGCGCGCCGGTTCTCGAGATTCCGCAGGGGCTCCGTGAGGTCTCCGCGACGCTCCCGGTCTATTGCTGCACGCGCCGTCAAGCGCTTGCACTGTGCCGGGCGCGGAATGCCGTTTGCGCACGAAGCGTTCGCCGGGTGACCGGAACCTCCGTGGCGGCCGTTCTACGCTTCGCTACCGCGCACGGTTCAGGGTGCGGTCGTACCAGGATGCGAGATCGCTCTTGAACTGCTTTAGCGAATTCACGTCCAGGTAAATCATGTGGCCCGCGGGGTAGTAGGTGAACTCGATATTCGGGACGAGGTTTCTCTCCAGGTTTATCTGAGCGAGATCGAGTTCCGTTTGGAAGAACGGCGTCGCCAGATCGTACAAGCCGTTCGCCGCGAGGACCTTCAGAGAAGGGTTCTTGCGGATGGCGTTCGCCAGGTCTCCGGCGACGTATGCATCATTCATGGCTCCGCCCGGGCCGAAGCCTCCACCCGCGGGCCTATGAGAGAAATCCCAGCGGCCGAGGAACTGCCCACCACTCACCCGGTATTCGAGATCGGACTTGTACTCGAGCTTCCGGTCAAGATAGTCGCGGAACGAGGATACGTAAACGCCCGTGATGCCGGTGCTTGAAGGGTCGTAGCCGGGAGTCTCGCCGGCGGCATCGACGTCGGTGCCCTCAAAGCGGGTATCGAACCGGCCTAGAATTTGACGTTCGTCGCGCGCAAGTTGCTTGCGGAATCGGGAGGGCGAGATGCGCAGATTGGCTTGCTTGATGTAGGCGGTGCTTAGCCCGGTGAAGCCGGCCAACTTTTCGGCGATGGCATCCACTCTGGCGGCGGGCAGCGTATGGCCAAGGGCCAGCGCCTCGGCATATTCGCCGACGGCAAACGCGCGGGCGTTATCGAGGAACTGCTTCTCGGTCCCTTTGCGCGGAACCTTGTTGAAATACCACGCGGTGGCGGCGTAGGTGGGCAGGTTGCCTACGTATTGGTCCACCAAACCCTGGGACCGGGCGACGTAGCTCAGCACGCTGGAGAGCAGAATCACGCCGTTGCAGGAAACTCCGCTGTTTTCGAGAGAGGCCACGAGCGCGGCCGAACGTGTGGTGCCGTAACTCTCGCCGAAGAGGAATTTGGGCGAATTCCAGCGGTGGTTTACGCTCACCCACCGCGTGATGAACTTGTTGAACGCGGTGACGTCCTGGTCCACACCGGCGAAATCCTTGGCTTTGCCCTTGCCGACTTCGCGGGAGTAGCCCGCCAGCGGCGCATCGATGAAGACAAGATCTGACCGGTCAAGAAGGCTGTATTCATTGGGCTGCACGACGTAGGGCGCCGCGCCGGTGGCCTTTGGGCTGGCGCTAATCACGCGGATGGGGCCGATGGAGCCCATGTGGAGCCAGATCGAAGCGGAACCGGGGCCGCCGTTATAAATGAACGTCACGGGACGGGCGCCCGGGTCGACGTCGTCGAGTGTATAAGCGACGTAAAAAATGGAGCCGTAAGGCTTCTCATCCTCGCCATTGATGTGCAGCGTGGCCGCGGTGGCTGTGTATTTCAGCACTTTGCCGTCGAGCGTCAACTGGTGATGGGTGACCGCGGAAGTCTCCTTCGGAATCGGCGGCGAGGCCGGTTCCTTTGCAGCCGCGGGCGCGGGCGCCGGGGCATCGCGCTCCTGCGCCACCATCGGGGTGAGGAGTAGAGCGAGCAAAAATCCGGAGGCAATCCACTTGGAAGCACTGAGATGAACCATCTGGCGAGACATGCTTGCACTCTAACATGCGGGATCAAGTGCTTGTGGGATGGCAACAGCCTCCGCCGGCGCAGCGGAATCTGTCACGAGGTTTCAGCACCGGAACGCCCGCCCCGCGGGGCCTCAGACGCACATCGGACAAACAAGTCTGGTTTCAGAGCGTCCGGCATGCTATCATCGAGGCTTCGTGGACCTGCTGGAGATCCGCAAAGCTTAGGGCGGCGCTCGAGCGGGGGGCTTTCCGACCGGGATCCGGCAGTTCCCCGGTAGTCCGTCGCGGGTAGCGCGACATCATCGGATATTCAGATGCTAAAGGAGTGTATTTATGGGTGTGAAGCTCTCGAACGGGAAAACGATTCCCATCGAAATGCACAAGGTCCGGATTGTCCAGAAGGCACGGCTTGCTCCCGTTCATGACCGGCTGCGGGCAATTGAGGAAGGGGGCTATAACACGTTTCTTCTTCGCACCCGCGACGTTTTCATGGACATGCTGACCGATAGCGGAACCAATGCGATGAGCGACAATCAACTCGCCGCCATGATGGTTTCCGACGATGCGTATGCCGGATCGGAGAGCTTCTACAAACTGGCGGACGCCGTGCGGGAGGTGTTTGGGCTGGAGTATCTGCTGCCGGTACACCAGGGCCGGGCGGCGGAGCATCTGCTCTCGAAGGTGTTCGTGAAGCCGGGGCATGCCGTCCCGATGAACTACCACTTCACGACGACGAAGGCCCATTTTGAACTGGCTGGCGGCAAGGTGCTCGAGATTTTCGGCGAGGAAGCGCTGAACACGCAAAGCACCGACCCGTTCAAGGGCAACCTCGACCCCGCGAAGTTCGAAGCGGTGATCCGTGAATGGGGCGCGGAACGTATCCCCTTCGTCCGGATGGAGGCGACGACCAACCTGATCGGGGGCCAACCCTTCTCGATGGCCAATCTCCGCGGGGTAAAAGAGATCGCTTCCAGGCACGGAATTCCGCTGGTGCTCGACGCCAGCCTCATCTCCGAAAACGCCTATTTCATTCACAAACGGGAAGCGGGTTATGCGACGGCCTCGATCCGCGACATCATCCGGGAAATGATGAGCTACGCGGATATCTGCTACCTTTCCGGCCGCAAGAGTTGCAGTGTGCGCGGTGGTTTGATTGCCACGAATAACAAGCAGCATTTCGAGGCCATCCGGCCATGGCTGCCCGTTTACGAAGGCTTCCTGACGTATGGCGGCATGTCGGCCAAGGAAGTGGAGGCCATGGCGGTGGGCATCCGGGAAATGACGGAGCTGGAAGTGGCCGGGAGTTCCGCGGATTTGATCGAGTACTTCGTCAACAGGCTGGATCAGAGCGGCGTTCCCGTCGTGACGCCTCCCGGGGGCCTGGCCTGCCATGTCGATGCGACCCGCTTTCTGCC
>JADYZL010000304.1 GCA_020853155.1 Bryobacterales bacterium | reverse complement strand
GTCGCGGGAACCAGTTTCAACATCTGGCTGAAAATGCTGGATACTCGATTCATGGCGCTCCTTCTTGGAAGGGTCGATTCGTTCTTGCGGAACCGATTCGCACCCTAGCAGAGGAGCGCCTTTTTCCCGGGCTGGCGCGGGATGGGCGGAGCTAATTTGGACACGAGTGAATCGAGAGGCTTACGCGATTTGGGGCCACAATTGTGGAACGTTGATCTGCGACGCTCTCAGCAGGACGAACTTGAGGACCATGAGCAACCCCTATGGTGGACCGCTTGACGTGCTTCATCGCCTGATGGTGTTGCATTTCTTCAATTCGATCACTTACAGTTATGATCCCGAGAAAAAGAAGGGTGAACGCGTCAAGTCGCGGATACGCTATGACGTGCCCGAGGAAAATCAATGACGGCGGTTCTGCATACTCGGAGTATTTGTCTCGTCGTTGTTGCGGTTCTTGCAGTGATCGGCGCATGCGGTGTCCAGTTCGTAACACCAAACCGCCCACCTGCCAACATTCCTTCGGCGCTACTCTATTCTCGACCGAAGGAGACTTTTTGGGTCGTGTGCGCCGCTGAGAGCAGCGGCCAGAAGTGCGATTTTTACAATATCGACGGCCGCTCAATTGCCTTTCGTTGCAGTTATAACTTAACGGTGCCGCCAACACAGGAGACATTCAGTCACAGTTGGCTCGGAGGATCACGGGAACTGAAGCTCGATAATGGTTTGACGATTGCGTGCCTCGCACGGGAGGAGGCACCGGCGGATCGTTGAAGTTCACCGGCAAAAAACGGGATTCCGAGACGGGGCTGGATTACTTCGGGGCGCGGTATTTGAGTGGGGTGCTGGGGCGGTGGACGGGGGCGGATGAGCCGTTTGCGGATCAGTACCCTTCAGATCCTCAAAGTTGGAATTTGTACTCGTACGGGCGCAACAATCCACTGAAATACACGGACCCGACAGGCCAAGCGGTACAGGTATGCACCAACGATGAGAGCGGGAAGCAGACATGTGTGTCGATGTCCGACCCGCAGCATTCGGCGGCGATCGCAGGGGAAAACGCTGGCATCAATGCTCCGCCGCAGGAGCCACTGCCGGACTGGGAGGCAGTCTCGCGATTGGCGGCGTGATCACGTGTGGCGGTGTCGTCTGAGGAACGGCCACCTATCAAGAAGAGCCGATACAAGAGACCACCGGTGATCTGGTTGTCATTGGCCAGACTGCGGCAAATTTACCGGCTCTCGTTCGAGGTACTGCTGCCCTCGGCAGCCTTTTGATGAGAGGAGTTGCAAACCTTTTCTCGAAAGAGGCTGGTGCCGTTGTTAAGGTGACGGTGCAAGACATCTTGCGGGGCGCGGTTCGCGAAGGCGGTTCAAGGACTGAGATTTATGCGAAGCCCGGTGGGTTTGCCCAAGCCACAGAGGATTTTGAAGCGTTGGAGGGGAGTGCGCAGATTTTAGGGCGAGTGCGTGTCAAGGACCTGCCCAATGGACAAGGAAGAGCCGTTCTCCGAAACTTCAGTTCGGACGGTAGACCTACACTGGAAATACAGCCAGCAGGCGGCGGACCCAAAGGGACGGCCATTCGGTAAAACTGATGATACCGATCAAGACAGAATCTGAGGTCAGGCGGTTGCAAGCCCTAGCCTCGGAAATGACGACAAACGGATACGAATTCGGCACGGCATGGGTTCGGAAGCACGGTTGGAAAGTCGTACCGGTTGAGGACGGGAACCACTTTGCGCCACAGGAGATCACGACGCTCGTTCCAGCTCTACAACAAGCCTGCTATGGTGAGTGCTTTGCAGTTGCGACCGAGCCTCTCGGCGACTTGCCTGCTTGTTATCGTGTGTCAATCACCGAAGAAGACCTCCGCAATTTCAACGCGGAGTGCGGGTTGTTTCGCTACATCTTGATGGATGGGGCGCGTTCCTGGGCAGTGTCGTGTAACGAATTTTACAACCTGTTCGCGGCAGGTCCGACACTCTTGGAAGCAATGCTCGGCAGGACAATTGAAAGTGCCCGCCAGGAGTACTTGAGCTTCGCGATGCAACTCTCGAAGCACCCCGATGAACCCTTGCTCCGAATCGCAAGGCACTATGCCGAACTCTAGCGGAGGAGTTTCTAGTTCGTTTCTGCAGCCGGGATTCGAGCCGTATTGGAATGACGGCAAGAATTCGGTAGAGAATTCGGTGGCAGGCTACGCTTTCACCCATTCTAGCACTGATTCTAAACGAGTTGTTTCGATTTTGATCCAAACTGATCTCGATTCCACGGCCCTCGCTGCCCCACAAAACACCGTTCGCGAGAAGCGTTCGGCTCATCGCTGAGCGATCAACTTCAACCCGGGGCGTAAGAACAACATCACCCCTGCTCGAAGCTCGCAGGTCACCGCGCCCCCGATCAGGGCGCAGATGCTCGCAACTCCCGCGCGACAACCCGGAGCCCCGGCCGAACTTGCAGGAACCGCCAAGCCCGCCTCCAATCACAGCTCTGACGAAACCGGAACGAACACCGCCACTGCCTCAAACTCGCAGCCTCTGGCAACCCGGGTCGCTGATCGCAAGAAGAAATAGACCATCCGAACGCAAGCGATCAAACCGAACCGCACCAATCGTGTAGAAGCCGCCAGCGTCCGTGACCACCATTCCGGCACGGCTCCCCTGCGGCCACGCCCATCGCATCCCCAACCGCCACCCAGTGCCCCCACCCCTTGGCTTCGTTCCGCAATACGGGTGTATTCCGGCAGTTCACAGAACCCCAGACCGAAGCCTTCCGGCTCGAATTTGAGACGAAAATCGCCCACGTCCGTAGCATAGTCACCGGCCACTCAATGATTCTTGCCTTCCCGCAACCTCCCTGGTTCCCATGCTTTACGCCGCTTTCGCCTCGCAACCACCCGCGCCACGGTTCGCTTCTCCGCTCGTGATTGGCATAATCAATGTGCCGGGGAGATCTCCGTCTTCCCGCTCCGAGCTGCCAAGCGCATCGCGAAGTTCTTCGACAACCGAATCTCCCCCGCGGCCCATTCGCTGCGGGCTGGCTCGAACAACCAGCCCGAGGGCTCGTCGCTGCTCCAGCAACCCTCTCAGACCAGCTCCGTCTGCGAGGAACTTTCGTCCGGACGAAACCCGGAAAATCCGGAAAAACCGGACAAAACCCTTCCCGGCCTAACCCGTGACAATTAAATCACTTAGGTGGGAAAACAGGGGTCCGGCAGCGTCCGCGTTTTTTCTCCATCCGGACAGAAACTTCCCAGTCTCCCGCCCGTTCCCCGGAAGATCGTTCCTAAATTCGTGGCCCCCGCCGTAGCGATCCGCCAACAACGGACGAAGGCCTTCCGCGTGCCCCTATTCGCCAGCCTCGCGGCACGCTACAACTTCTTCGCCGTCCCACGCGGCAACCCCGGTCCCTTACACGACCGGGAATCCAACGAAGCTGTAAGATCGGTAAGTATCGCGGTTCCTGCAAGCCGATTCCGAACGCTGCCACGTTGGAGGTGCGCGCTCGCTTGGGTCAGGCTCGTGAACGCGGTGAAGCTCAAGATCCTGGGATGTCGCGGGAAGAGAACCCTGTTGCCCGACGCTATACTAGACAATATCTGGGGAGTTTTCGCGAGTGGATGCTATGAGCAAGTTCTATATTGAGACCTTCGGTTGCCAGATGAACGCGCACGATTCCGAGAAGGTGGTCGGAACCATGCTGGCCAAGGGGTATACCCAGGTGGAGTCGCCCGACGACGCCGATTTCGTGCTTTACAACACGTGCAGCATTCGGGACAAGGCGGAACAGAAGGTCTACCACCGGCTGGATACGTTCAAGAATGGTTCCGGCAAGGGGAAGCGCTTCGGCGTTCTGGGGTGCGTGGCGCAGCAGGAAGGCGAGGCGATTTTCGAGAAGGCGCCCCACGTGAATCTGGTGGTGGGTTCGGCGAGCTACAGCAAACTCCCCGAACTCCTCGTGCAATTGGAGAATGGAGCACAGCGCGTCACGGGCCTAAGCCTGGATGCGGATGAAGCCTTCGAAACCCCACTCACCCGGCGCGACAATCCCCACAAAGCCTACATCACGATCATCGAGGGTTGTGACAAGAACTGCACGTATTGCGTGGTGCCGTTCACGCGGGGGCGGGAGCGTAGCCGCCAATCCTCCAGCGTGATGGACGAAGCGCGGCAGCTTGTAGACCTCGGCTACACCGAGATCATGCTGCTTGGCCAGAACGTGAACAGTTACCGGGACCCTTCAAGCGAAGGCTGGGATTTTGCCACCTTGCTCGCGCGCATCGCGGAGATTCCCGGGTTGCGGCGCTTGCGGTTCACCACTTCGCACCCCCGCGATTTCGTGCGGGAGATCGTGGACGCCATTTCGGAAAATCCGGTCATTTGCAACTTCGTCCACCTTCCCGTCCAAAGCGGATCCAACTACGTCCTCGAACGCATGGACCGCCTGTACACACGTGAACGCTACATGGAGTGCATTTCCTGGATGAAGGCCTCCCCCCGGGATATCGCATTGAGCACGGATATCATCGTCGGATTTCCCGGCGAGACGGATCGGGACTTCGAACAGACCATGCGCCTGCTCGGCGAAGTGGAGTATTCCTCCATATTCAGCTTCAAGTATTCGCCGCGCCCGAACACCGGCGCGCTCGCGCTTGAGGATCACGTTCCCGAGGAAGTGAAGCGGCAGCGCCTCCTCGCATTGCAGGAGCATCAACGCCAGATCCAGATCCGCCTGAACGAGAATCTGGTCGGGCGTCTGGAAGAAGTGTTCGTGGACGGCTTCAACCAAAGCACCGGGCAGTGGATCGGGAAAACCTCGCAGTTCCGCACGCTGAATTTCACCGTTCCTGCAAACACTGTGCCGGTATCCGGAAGCCTCGCTGGCCAGTACCGCACGGTGCGGGTTACCCGTTCGGGTCCCAATTCTCTTGCCGGTGAAATGCTCCTTTCCGCATAAGGCCAAACCGTGTTTCCTGGATGGGGCTAATCTGTCTCTGGATTCCGGGATTAGCGGATTCCGCAAAGGCATGAAAGAATCGCAAGTAGGAGGTGTATCCGCCATGGAAGTGGAAATGAAGATCCGCGGCCTGATGATGGATCCGGTTACCCAGATGCCTATCGTCATCCTGAAGGATGTGGGCGG
>JADYZL010000303.1 GCA_020853155.1 Bryobacterales bacterium | reverse complement strand
GCTCGAGTAGGTATCGTCCGCGGTGACGGAGAGAGGTCGAAGCTTTCGCGCTTTTGACATTTTCACCCTTAACCGTTTTGGAAGTTCTTGCAAATCAAATTGTACTTGAGGCAACAGTGCTGTCAAGGTTCAAAACAGAACGATAACTCACGGTTTTCGAAGGGTTTAGTACCGTTCGTCCCGAAGACGGAAATCGCCTACCATCTATAGTGGTCTATCTGCCGCCTCCCACAAAATGGACTACTTCAAGTTCGTCGCCGGCGTGGATGGGAGTGGAGCCCCAGAGCTCCGCTTTCACAATTTCCCGATTGGATTCGATAGCGACGCGATCCTGCTTGATCTCGAGATGCTTCAGCAGGCCAAGAAGGGTGAGCCCTTCCGGAATTTCGCGGGATTTGCCGTTGAGGCGGACTTCGATTGACGGGCCGGGTATCATTCGCAATGCACTCCAGATTCGCGGGGAGCGGGTGATCGTCACACAGCTTCCCAACTTTCTTATACCAGTGACGCGGTTGCGGATGCGGCCGGAAGGCAGAGGGCAACCGTTCGATGCGGAATGGAGGCGCTCCGTACAAGAAACTCTTGGAGTGCGCCGGCCGAGGAGGGAGTTGCCGGCGGGTATTTTGCCTTCGGGCATCACGCGCGACGCAGTAAGCCTGCTCAAGGTTGCGCCTATTTGTATACTGGGTGCATACCCGCTGATTGGATCCGCGGACCCTGGATTCTGAAACCATGCCCACAAATCCGCTTGAGTTATATTTCCCTTTGCTGCTTCAGATCGGGATCGCCTTTGTGCTGGCCGCGGGGCTGGTGGGCGCTTCGGCTGTCTTGGGGAAACGCCTGAAGAATCGGGTGAAGGACATGCCCTACGAATGCGGCATGTTACCCGCGGGAGATGCCCGGCAAAGCTTCGGCGTGAAATTCTACCTGGTAGGAATGCTCTTCATTCTGTTCGATATCGAAGCAATCTTTCTATTCCCCTGGGTGGTCGTCTTTCGCCAATTGGGTTTACTGGCCTTCTTCAGTATGCTCGTGTTTGTGCTCCTGATCCTTACGGGATTTTTCTATATCTGGAAGAAGGGCGCTCTCGATTGGACGAAGCTGAGTGCCGACGAGATGAAACCGTGACGAGGACCGATGATTTCTGAAGCTGTCGCTACCCACCCCATTGTTGTTGCGCTCCAGCAGGAGAGTTCGTCCTGGCTGGTGAGCGCCAATATCGCTCTTGGCGAACTCACGATCGAGGTAGAAGCCGATCGGGTGGCGCATGTCTGCCGCTTCCTGCGGGACGAGAAGGCGTTCAACCGGCTCTCGACGGTCACCGCGGTGGATCGCTACCCGGTCGAACCCCGATTTGAGGTTGTTTATCATTTGTACTCCATCTCGCTGAAACGGCGCGTGCGGGTGAAGGCGCGGGTGGTTTCAGAGAATCCGGAACTCGATTCGGTGATCCCGGTTTGGCCCAGTGCGAACTGGTATGAGCGGGAAGTGTTCGATCTGTTCGGCATCCGCTTCCGCAATCATCCGGAGATGACCCGCATTCTGATGCCGGAGGGCTGGGAAGGGCACCCGTTGAGGAAAGACTACCCGGTGCACGGCCATCGCTACGACTATGCCGAGCCCGAAGGAGGGAACTCCCTGTGAGCGACGTTGGCTTGAGCGACCTTCCGGTGACGGCGGACCTGCGGAAAGTATTGGAGACGCCCGCGACGTCGCGGCCCCGGCACATGGTGCTGAACATGGGGCCGCAGCACCCTTCCACGCATGGCGTCTTGCGGATCGTCATCGAATTGGACGGCGAGTTCATCGTAAAAGCCAGATCCGATATTGGGTTCCTGCACACGGGAATTGAGAAGCAATCGGAAGCGCTCACGTATCAGCAGGTGGTTACCCTGACCGACCGGGTGGACTACCTGGCGAACCTCTCGAACAATCTGGCCTACTGCCTGGCGGTGGAAAAGCTGCTGCAGTTGGAGATACCGCCCAAGGCGCAGTGGATGCGGGTGATGCTGGTGGAGTTGACGCGGCTGAACAGCCACCTCGTGTGGCTCGGCACGCACGCGCTCGACATTGGCGCGATGACGGTATTCCTCTACTGCATGCGGGAACGCGAGGATCTGCTGCGCATTTTCGAAATGTTTAGCGGCCAGCGGATGATGACCAGCTACATTCGGGTAGGCGGCCTCGCGCTGGAGCCACCGCGAGGCTGGGAGACGCTGGTGGATAAGTTCCTCGGCTACTTTCCATCCAAGGTGGACGAATACGACGATCTGCTGCGGAAGAACCCGATCTGGATGAATCGCACCCAGAACATCGGCCAGATGGATGTGGATGCGATGATCGCAATGGGGATCACCGGCCCCATGCTGCGAGGCGCAGGCGTGCAGACGGACGTGCGGCGCGACGAACCGTATTCGAGCTACGACAAGTTCGACTTCGAGATTCCTACGGAAACCGCGAACGATGTCTATGCGCGATACCGCGTGCGGGTTCGAGAAATGCGGGAGAGCGTCAAGATCATCCGGCAAGCCCGGGAAGGGATGCCCGAAGGCGCTTACCAGGCGGCGGCGCCTCAGGTGGTGCTGCCGGAGCGGGAAAAGATGAAGTCGCAGATGGAAGCGCTCATCTACCATTTCAAGATTGTGTCGGAAGGCATTCGAGTCCCTGCCGGTGAGGTCTATCATGCGATCGAATCTCCACGCGGCGAACTCG
Source organism: Bryobacterales bacterium (assembly GCA_020853155.1). Taxonomy (GTDB): domain Bacteria; phylum Acidobacteriota; class Terriglobia; order Bryobacterales; family Bryobacteraceae; genus JACTMJ01. Next base: position 2,943 of record JADYZL010000303.1, on the reverse strand, counting down.
GCTACTACATCGTGAGCGACGGGACTTCGAAGCCGCTGCGGCTGCACATGCGCACCCCCAGCTTCGGTAATTTGCAGGCGCTGCCCCAGATGATCGAAGGCAAGCTGATTGCGGATGTCGTGGCAATCCTGGGTAGCGTGGATATTGTGCTGGGTGACGTGGACCGTTAGCCGGGAGGGGACGGGGCGATCCCGGAGTGAGGATTTTAGATGAATTTTTCACCGGAACTCGAAGCAAAATTCGCGGAGATTATCGGGAAATATCCACCCGAGCATAAGCGCTCGGCACTGGTACCGCTGCTGCTCTTCACGCAGGATGAACTGGGACAAATCACGGCGGAGGCCGTCCAGGAAGTCGCGAAGCGGGTGGGCGTCTTCCCCATGCAGGTGGAGGAAGTGCTCACCTATTACTCCATGCTGCATTTTCCCAAGCCGATGGGAAAGAAGCATGTGCAGATCTGCACCAATATCAGTTGCCAGTTGACGGGCGGCGAGGAACTCTACGAGCGGGCCAGCCGGAAGTTAGGGCTCGGCCACAAGCAGGTGAGCGCCGACGGGGAGGTTTCTCTCGAAGAGGTAGAATGCATCGGCGCTTGCAGTTGGGCGCCGGCCATCCAGATTAATTACGACTTTCACCACAACGTGACGCCCGAAAAATTGGACGAATTGCTGGATGGGTTGCGAAAGCTGAACTAACCGCGCGGAGACGAACCCGGCGCTTGAAGACAGAGGCAAAACGATAGCGATGCTCTACAACGATCCCAGCCCGCTGGAAACGAAAGTGCTTACCCGGCTGTTCGGGGTGCCGAATTCAACCTCGGTGGAGACCTACGTCGCCCACGAGGGCTTTGTGGCATTCCGGAAGGCGGCGGCGATGACGCCGGAGGCGATCATCGACGAGGTGAAGAAATCGAACCTGCGGGGCCGCGGAGGCGCTGGATTCCCCACGGGAATGAAATGGAGCTTCGTCCCGCGCAACAACCCAAAGCCGAAGTACATTGTCGTCAATGCCGATGAGAGCGAACCGGGCACGTGCAAGGACCGGTTGCTGATTGAATACGACCCCATGCAGTTGATCGAAGGCATGATGATCGCCGGTTTGGCGGTGGGGGCAAAGCGCGGCTACATTTATCTGCGCGGAGAGTATCGCTACTTGGTGGACATCCTGGACAAAGCGATCGCGGAGGCGCGCGCGGCGGGATGGCTGGGTACGAGTATTCAAGGCACGGGCTTCGATTTCGATTGCTACACGCATTCCGGAGCGGGCGCTTATGAGTGCGGGGAGGAATCGGCGCTGCTCGAATCTTTGGAGGGCAAGCGCGGCGTTCCACGGATCCGTCCGCCATTCCCGGCCGTGGCGGGGCTCTACCGCTGCCCCACGGTGTTGAACAATGTGGAGACGTACTGTTCGGTGCCTTCGATCCTGCGCATGGGCGGGGAGGCCTGGGCGAACCTGGGCACGCCGCGCAATGGGGGGACACGGCTGTTCTGCCTCTCCGGACACGTCAACAAGCCGGGCGTTTACGAATTGCCCATGGGCTTCAACCTCCTCCGCATGATCGAGGAGGTCGGCGGCGGCGTACGAGGCGGAAAGAAGCTGAAGGCCGTGATTCCGGGCGGTTCATCGTGCCCGGTATTGACCGCCGCCGAGTGCGATCTTCCAATGGATTTCGATTCGCTCAAGAATGCCAAGAGCATGCTGGGCAGCGGTGGCGTGGTGGTGATGGATGAGACCACGGATATGGTGAAAGTGGCCCTCCGCATCATGAAGTTCTACCAGCACGAAAGTTGCGGCTGGTGTATCCCTTGCCGGGAGGGGACGACCTGGCTCAAGAATATCCTGACGCGGGTATACAACGGGATGGGACAAAAAGAGGATCCGGCACTCGTGCATGAATTGGCTTCGAATATGCTGGGCCGCACGTTCTGTCCCCTGGGAGACGCCGCGGCGATGCCGACGATCTCCATTGTCGAGAAGTTCCGCGACGAGTTTGAGGCTTATGTGCGCCGGTCTCCTGTGACGGACTTGGCGGACATCGATACGAAGATCCCGGTGAGAGCATAATGGCAGACCGTGTAAAGCTAACGATCGACGGAGTTGCGGTGGAAGCCCCACAGGGCAAGCTCCTGATTGAAGTTGCGCGTTCGATGGGCACGGATATTCCTTCGTTCTGCTACTACGAGGGCTATTCGCAGGCGGCGGCGTGCCGCATGTGCCTGGTGGAGATCGAGGGCATGCCCAAGCTGATGACGGCCTGCACGCAGCCGGTCAGCGAAGGGATGGTGGTGCGGACGGAGACGCCGCAAGTGGCAGAAGCGCGCAAGAGCATGCTGGAGTTCGTGCTCACCAATCATCCGCTCGATTGCCCCGTGTGCGACAAGGGCGGGGAGTGTGAGCTGCAGGACGCAACGATGCGCTACGGCGCCGGGGAAGGCCGCTTCCACGAGATGAAGTATCACCACGAGGAACAGCAGTGGTCCCCGGTGGTTTACTATGATCCGGCGCGCTGCATTCTCTGTTTTCGCTGCGTGCGGGTGTGTGGCGAGGGATTGGGCGCATACGCTCTAGGGGTTTCCGAGCGAACCGTGGGCACGGAGATTGTTCCGAACGGGTCAGACCACCTGGATTGCGACGAATGCGGACTGTGTATCGACATCTGCCCGGTGGGTGCGCTCACGAGCGATTCCTACCGCTACCAGACGCGGCCGTGGGAAATGAACCACGTGGGGACGATTTGCACCCACTGCTCGAACGGCTGCAAGACAACGCTGGGCGTGCGAAACGACCAGATCCTACGCGCGAACAACCGGGACCGCTCCGGCATCAACGGGGAATTTCTCTGCGTGAAGGGCCGCTACGCGTTCGACTTCAATGAGAGCGACGAACGGTTGACCACGCCGATGATCCGGTCCAATGGCGAGCTTCAGCCGGCCTCATGGTCCG
>JADYZL010000302.1 GCA_020853155.1 Bryobacterales bacterium | reverse complement strand
TTACCCGCCAACGGCCCAAATGAAAAACATGGTCCGTTCAGGCAGGCGCGAGTCGGCCTACGATAATTACCGGAATCGGTACCACTGAACGGAAAGGGATGACCATAACAATGACAAACCCGATTGGTTGAAGGGCGCGAACGCCTGACTTCCTCAACCAATTTCAAAGGTAGCCTAAAAATACTGTAAATGCAAGGAGGCTGACCCATTAAATGTTCTTATTAGACTATTATTCCCCGCGCAAGGGGCGGTGAGGCCGCCTTCCGAAGAAGCGGGATGCGGGCAATCGCGATAACGAGGTCGAATTTGCAGGGTCGAGAATCGGGGTCACGGAATTTGAAGATATTTATCTCTTTCGTTTTCATTTGGATGAAGGTTGCAAGCGTCCGTTTGATGCACGCCGGCGGGTAGTCTAGGTTCGAGTGAGTTGTCGCGCCCGGCGCGCCGCGGCCGGGGCGGATGAAACCGGCCCAGCCGGAGAGAACACGGAAGTGCGGAGGCGCGGATTCGGGAGCATGGAGTGACACAAACCTGAATGAGGAATACAGAGTGAATGAGGCGCGACTGGATGAAGGAAGCAGAGAGCGAGGATGCCGAGGAGGCCACAGGGATCGACCCGTTCCTACAGAAATTACGGGAACGGATGGAACAAGTTCTCCTTCGTGATGCGGAGGACCCCAAGAAGGTGAGCTTGGGCGACTACCTGAAGCTGGCCGCGCTGCTCGAAATGGCGCACGCCGCGGCAGGAGATGGCTTGAAGGAGGTGGTGGTGCGGTGGGAAGATCCATCCGGCTTGGAGAGCGAGGATGCGGGTTAAAGCTGATCCGGTATCAGCCCCTTCGATCTCAGGAAGCGTTCCACCGGTCACAGGCAAGGTTCAAGGGATTCTCCGGGCCGATCGGCTCCGGCAAGAGCCAGGCGCTGTGCCAGGAAGCAATCCGGCTGGCGTTTGTGAATGGTGGAACGATGGGGCTGCTGGGGGCACCCACATACCCGATGCTGCGCGATGCGACACGGCGCGCGCTGCTGACGGTGCTCGAAGAGAACGAGATTCCGTTTGTGCATCACAAGAGCGAATCGACGATCGAACTCACGCAGAACGGATCAAAAATTCTGCTGCGGTCGCTCGATGAGTACGAGCGGTTGCGAGGGACGAATCTGGCGTGGTTTGGGATCGATGAGCTTACGTATTGCAAAGAAGATGCGTGGCTGCGGCTCGAGGGTCGGCTCCGGGAACCGAAGGCTTCGCAGCACTGCGGATTCGCGGTATGGACTCCCAAGGGGAAGGACTGGGTTTACCGGCGGTTCGTGGGGGAAAAGAATCCCGAGTACGCGGTGATCTTCGCGAGACCGCGGGAGAACCGGCACATCCTCAAAACGGATTCTGGGTTTTACGACCGGCTTCAGCGCACGTATAGCGACGCGTTCTACCGGCAGGAAGTGCTGGGCGAGTATCTCCTCTCGGACAATCGCCGCGTCTATGCGGGATTCAGCCGGGAGGTCCACGAGGAGGCGGTGGAACTGGACCCGGAGCGCCCGCTGCTTTGGGCGCTCGATTTCAATGTGAGCCCGTTCTGCAGCGTTCTCTGCCAGCGCTACGGAGACGATCTCTATGTATTGGACGAACTGGTGCTGGAGCGCGGAACGAGCGCGGAGATGGCGGACTTGATGAACCGGCGCTACGGGCAGAGGAAAGCGGGAGAGAAGCCACTCACGCTGGTGATCTACGGCGATGCGAGTGGAAGCGCCATGCAGACGAACGGGCCGAACAACTATTCGCAGATCATCGCATCGCTCAACCACGGGCGCTGGGCCCAGGTTCAGATGCGCGTGGCGAAGAAGAACCCGGCGGTGCTCGACCGGCTGCATCTGGTGAACAGCCTGCTGACCCCGGCGCAGGGTGGGACGCGGATGTTTATCGACCACAAGTGCCAGTCTCTGCTGCTTGACTTCGAGCAACTGCGATTTCACGAAGACGGCATCCGGGTAAACAAGGAAGCGGATGCGAAGCGAAGCCACAGTTCGGACGCCCTCGGGTATCTGATCTGGGAAGAGTTCTCTCCCAGGATGAAGATTGGCGAGAGACCGCAGAAGGACACCCCTCTCTACATCTAGGCCTCGTTTGGGCGCGCCCGGAATTGCCGGGAACGCAAGGGGAGAGGTGCGCCCGCATGGAGAGACGCACGGAGAGATCCGCGGTGACACTTGCGGAGAGAAACGTTTGCGAAGCGAAGGACTTAAGGAGATGGAACAGGAATTCAAGCTGAGCCCGCATCCGGATTACAAGCGGATGGCGCCCACGTACCGGATGTACAAGCACTTGTATCTGGGCGGCGACGTGTTGCGCAGAAACGCCGCCGAATATCTCTACCGGCGCCTACGCGAACCGGGGGAGGTGTATGAAGAGAGGCTCTCCAGGGTGTTCTACGAGAACTACATGGGGTCGATCATCGATTGGTATGCCTCCACGCTGTTCCGCAGGGAACCCATCGTCACCTATGAGAACGGCCGGGAGCGCGGCAGGCAGTTCTTCGGAGAACTTCTGGACGATTGCGACCGGAAGGGAACGGCATTCGGCGACTTTCTGCGGCAACAGCTCACCTCCGCGCTCATCTATGGCAGCAGCTATGCGTTGGTGGATTTTCCGAAGCCGCTGACGAAGCCGGCGAACCGGGCGGAAGAAGACGCATCCGGGCTTTCGCGAGCGTATCTCTCCCATTTCACGCCGGAGCAGTTGGTGAATTGGGCCTACGACGAAGTGGGCCGCTACGAATGGGTGGTGTTGCGGCAGGAGCGGATGGTGGTGCGGAACGAACCGAAGCCGCACTGGGAGACGGAAACGCGCTGGCACTACTACGGCAAGCGTGAGTATCAGATCTACCGCTCGCTCGGAACGGGCGCACCCGATCTGATCGACGAGGGGCTGCACGGCTTCGCGGCGTTGGAACAGGTCCCCTTGTTCGAGTTGCGGGTTTCGGACGGATTGTGGCTGATGAACAAGGCCGCGCTGCTGCAACTCGAGCATTTCAACAAATCGAACGCGCAGGCCTGGGCGCTGGCGATGGGGCTCTTCGCGATGCCGGTGATCTACTCGGACCGCGAATGGCAGCAGGTGGTGGGCGAGAGTTACTACCTCAAGCTGGGAGCGGACGACAAGTTCGGGTGGACGGAACCCGAGGGACGCGTATACGAGATTGCGGCTGAGAACCTGAAGCGGCTGAAGGAAGAGATCTACCGGGTCTGCTATTTGCTCAACCAGGCGGGCGGCCCGCAGACATTCGGCCAATCCGGCCTTAGCAAGCAGCGCGACTTCACCGTGACGCAGGAAGTCCTGCGGGGCTACGGGGACAGCGTGAAGGATTTCTCAAAGCGGATTCTGCGAGCGATCAACGAAGCGCGGAACGACGAACTCTCGCTCAACGTGACCGGGCTGGACGAATTCGACATCGGCGATTTCAGCAATGAGATCGACGATGCACAAAAGTTGATGAACTTCGCGAGTCCATCGGACACCCTGCGGCGGCAGATCTACAAGAGGCTCACGCACAAATATCTCTGCGACGTCCGGCAGGACATCAAAGACAGAATCTCCAGCGAGATCAATGAACGGCTGGATGAAGAAAGCAGGCAGAACCAGAATGAGTGAATTCAACGAGCAAGGCAACCCCGGCGAACGTCAGAATACGGCCGATATCCGGGGCATTGTTCAGGAAGCGATGGAGGAGTTCTCAAGGCGGAAGCGCGAGGAGGCGGAGCCCGCGCAGCGGGCCGAACTCATGGAAGAGCGGCGCCGCCGCGAGCAACTCGAATCGCAAGTGAAAGACTTGCTGCAGAAGGCCAGGGAGAGCGAGCAGGAGATGGCGCGCACTCGCATGACCAGCGCGGTGAAAGAGGAACTGCAGAAGCTGGGCGTCACCAAGGTGGACCTTGCCTTCCGCGTGATGAAGGATGAGATCCGGCAGGGCGGGGACGGACAGTATATCGCGCGCGGACGCGAAGGCGACATGCCGCTGCAGGATTTCGTGAAGAAGTTCGTGGACGAGAACCCCGAGTTCCTGCCACCACGGATCGCTGGTGGATCCGGCGCGTCGGGTGGCGGCCATGACGCCGCCGGATCGCGCCTGGATCTGGATGCTATCCGGCCCGGTATGAGTTCGGAAGAACGGCGCGACTTCCATCGCGCGATCGCCAATCTCGTTACGCAAACATTCAAGAGCTAGCTAGAAGGAGAAGAAAGACGAATGCCTACGATTACATCGGCAAATCTCGCGCAAGCGATCGTGAAGCTTGTCGCGGCTGACGCGCTGCCCGCGCTGATGGGCAACCTGGTGATGGGGAACCTCGTCAACCGGGATTTCGAACCGACCCTGGCCAATTCCGGGGACACGGTGAACGTACCGATTCCGCCGGTCATGACGGCCAACAACATCGCGGAAGGCGGTTCGGTTCAGACGCAGAATCCGAACCTGCAGAACGCCCAAATCGTCCTGGACACCCACGTGGAAGCAAGCTTCCAGATTCCGGATATCTCCAAGGTTCTCGCAGTTCCCGACCTGCTTTCGCTCTACATGGAGCCGGCGCTGGTGGCCATCGCGGAGAAGATCGAAGGCGACCTACTTTCTCTCTATGCCCAGTTCTCCGCGAATACGCCGGTAGGAACGGGTGGAACGGCGATCACCGAAGCGGCGATTGACACGGCGGAGACGCGGCTGTTTGAAGCGAAGGTTCCTTCCACCGCTCCGAAGTATCTGGTGGTGGATTCGGGTGCGTACAGCACGCTGCGCCAGATCCCGCGCTTCAGCGAATACCAGACCGTGGGCGACGCGGGCCTGAAGGCGATGGTGGATGGCACGGTTGGCCGCATCAAGGACTTCTTTGTCTTCCGCAGCCAGTTCGTGAAGAAGACCGGCGCCGCTCCCGTGACGACGAACAACATCGCTTTCACGCGCGACGCGATCGGCCTGGTGGTCCGGCGCCTGCCGCGGCCCTTGCCGGGCACGGGCGCCATTGCCGAATACGCCGAGTTCGGCAACTTCGGCATGCGCGTTTTGATGAGCTACATGCCGGACACGCTCGCGCAACAGTTCACGGTGGACGTGCTCTACGGGAAGGGTGTTCTGCGGAACAACTTCGGCGTTCAGGTCCGCAGCTAACAGTTCGCCGACCACGGCGGCGCCAGGAACAACAAACCGGGTCCAACCAGAGTGTTGGACCCTTTTTACTTCAACATGAACCTTCGAACTTATTACCAGAATGTGAAGCGAATCCGGGAAGGCCTGCCAGAACCATATACGTTTCTGACCAGCCTTTCCACACCGAACGGGGGAAAGGAGGGGGTGGTGACCGAAGTGGAAACCGCTCTGGCCGCGCGCATGATCGCCGACCTCGCCGCGAGACCGGCGACTCCCGAAGAGATTGCCGCGCATCGGGCGCAGTGCGACCGGTTGCGCGCCGAAGCGAAGGAGGAAGAACTCCGGAGCAAACTGCGCGTGACGCTGGTGAATGAGCCTGGCATCCGGCTGGAAACCGGCAAGCCGGAACGCGGCACGGGAAAACCGTAAGCAAAGGAGCGAGACCGATGGCGTTGCTGACCGACAGAGACTGGATCACCGTTCGCGATCTGCTTGCCTGGGAGAACGATCTGCTGGAGACGGCGGACCGGGAGCGCGTGGAACTCGAAACGAAGATGGAGTTGGGCGCGGATGAGGTCCGGACGGAGACGGAAACGGAAGTAGACAAGATTCTTCGAAGCGGGGCGGGAGGCGGCAGTGCGATGGCATCTATCGAGAATGTCGTGGCAACGCCAGGTCTGCTCCGCTGGGCGCACGCACGCACGCTGGCGCTGTTCTACTTCGAGTGCTACGGGCGGCAATTGAACGACCGCTTCCGGAGAAAGTTTGAGCACTACCGCGAGCAGGCCGAAGCGGCCAAGCAGGATTACCTGCAGCGAGGCATCGGCGTGGTGGATCTTCCCTTGCCCAGGCCGGCGGCCCTTACCGGTAGCCCCGCTTCGGGAGCCCTGCCCGCGGGCGCCTACTACTTTGCCGCCGCGTGGACAAATGTGCGAGGGCAGCAGGGCAGCCTTGGCACGCTAGCCACGGCGGTGCTCGAGAATGCCGCAGGGTTGATTCTCGAAGCGCCAAGCGCACCGGCGAGCGCATCCGGGTGGAATGTCTACGTTGGCAACACGCCGGATCTACTTTACCGGCAGAATGCCGCTCCCATCGCCATGGGAAACACCTGGACGCAGACGGCGGCACTCGACTTGAGCGCGCCGTTTCTCTCCGGGCAGACGCCGGACCGCTATCTTCGGCCGCAACGAATCTTTCATCGGGGGTAGGGATGGGATACGTCGTTCAATCTGCCATTGAAACCGTCCGGGAGCTGCTCGAAGGAGCGGGCGGCGTGCGCGCCCAACTGGAACTGTTCGCCGCGCAGGCGCCCGAGCGGGCACTCGCGGCGGAAGGGTTCGCGGTAAGGCCGTTCGGCCTCAAGCGCGGGCTGGTTCCCGACGAGGAATTCTCCGCGGAGCCGCGCATCCGCGTTCAGGTAGAGAAGCTGGCGAACAAGCGAACGCTGAAGTACGCCCCGTTCTCCGGAACCGCCGCCATGCTGCTCGCGATCGAGGCCAACGGAGACCGTCACGATCAGGTAGCCACGCAACTCAACGCCATTACCGATGCCGTGCTGCTGGTTCTGGACAATCACGTAGGGGAACTGGGGAACGGGATCTACTACGGCGGCGGCTATGAACTGCAAATGGCGCCGATTGACCGCGGCGGGCGCGGCTTTCAGCAAACGGCGCAAGTGCGATTCGAACTTGCAATCGACGACGAAGGGGAGGACTAGGCCGCTATGGGCTGTTACATCAATTCCACGAACGAACGCCTCTATGGCGCGCTCGAAACCGGGTTCGGCGCGGCGACAACCCTGACGCCGCAGGACCGGCTGAGCTTCCGGTCTCTGAAGCTGCGCGAAGAATCGGTTCGCGTCACGCGCAAAGACAAGACCGGAAGCCGCACGAGGTTCGCACCGCACCCGGAGGTCCGGAGGGAGAGCACGTTCGATCTGCAATGCTACTTTCCGGGGAGAGAGCCGGCAAACCCGGTGGACGCGATGACGGACCTCATTGAGAGCGCGCTCGGCGGAGGAAGGCGCACGGCAACCGGGCTGGCGGTGAGCGGCGTAAGCAGCACTCCTCCTGGGTTGACGTTCGGCACTCCACACGGTCTCGCAGTGGGCCAAGGTCTCCGCTTCGGCGGACAGCTCCGGTTTGTGAAGGCAGTGCCGGATGCGCACAGCGTGACACTCTCCGCGCCCTTCGACAACGGTATCCAGGCCGGTTCCATGCTAGGTGTCTCGGCCACGATATTCCCAGGAGAGACGCCGCGCTCCCTCACACTAGGCAACTACTGGACGCCGGGTGGAGGGCTCGACCGCATCCTTGCCGGAAGCGTGATTGATGAGATGGAGATCGCGCTGAACAGTGATTTTCATGGAGCGCGCTTTCGCGGGATCACGCGCGAAGTGGTTTCGGCGTCCGCCTTCGACGGTGGCCACACGGGACTGATCCAGTTCCCCGCGGAGCCATCGGCCAACTATCAATCCTTCCTCCTCGTGCCAGGGCATATCGGGCGGCTCTTTCTGGGGGGAATCGAGTTCTATCTGCTCTCGCTGACGCTCCGGTTGAGGAACCAGGTGGATGCGAGGGCACGGGAGTTCGGTTGGAGCGTTGCGCCTTGCTACAGCGCGGACCTTCGGGAAGTGAGCGTGCAGTTCGGCCTGTATGCCAGCACGAAAGAGGCTGTGGTTGGGCTCCACGCGATGGCGAGGCAGCGCGAGGAAACCGGTCTCTCCATTCAACTCGGCAACAAGCCCGGGCAACTCGTGGGGATTCACATCCCACGGTTCATCCCCGAGATTCCAGAGATCGCGGATGCGGAATCCCGCGTGGTGATGAGCTACCCCGGCAGCCTCGCCTATGGAGTGATGAACGATGAAATTTCCATCGCTTTCGCTTAAACCTCCGGCCCCCGTGCTCTATGCGTCGGAGAGGACGTTCGATAGCACGGCGCTGCCGGGAGTCCGTTTCGTGCTGCATCGGATGTCCGCGGCACGGCGCTTGGATCTGCTCTCGCGCATGGGCGAATTCGCTTCGCAGCTCGAGATGCTGCGCGCATCGGATGCGCTTGACGACCGGGTGCAGGCCGAGACATTGCGGCTTCGCATTGATCTCGAATACGTGCGGTGGGGCCTCAAGGGGCTACGGGGCATTGCGATCGACGGCATTCCCGCCGAGGCGGAATCGCTCATCGAACGAGGCCCGGAAGCACTGATGAAAGAAATCGTGGACCGCATTCGCGCGGAGTGCGAACTCACCGGAGAAGAAAGAAAAAACTAACCATCGCCTTCCGGCTCAGCCGCCAAGCGGAGCCCGGCTGGAAGTGCGCGGATTGCAGGGCTCTGAATCTCGAGCGGGAAAGGAACTGCGGCTATCTCGGCATCACGCCTGCCGCGGACGCGCCGCCGGTCTGGGCATCGGGCGATCTGGTATTGCAAGCTTGCCCGAAGCCGTTCGTCACAGGATGGAGCACGGCGATGCTCGAAGCGCATGCGTGGTGGGTCCACTGTGGAAGGCCTCTGTTTCCGGAACAGAGCGCGCGGTGTCTGGACGCATTCGCATGGCTCGATCGCCTGCACAAGGAAGCAAGAACCGGGGAACGCCGGGAAGCGGAGCGAGAGCGGGTATCTCATCACCCGCGCTGACAAAGAGAACAGGAGGGTTTGGTGGCTTCAAGCAAATCAACGATCGGCGACCTCATCGAGAAACTCGAATCGCTGCTCGGCCAGGGTAGCGGAAGTTCAACGCCGGGCGCTGGATTGGGCAGTGGCGCTGGATTGGGCAGTGGCATTGCCGGCGTGCTGGATGCAGCGGCAGGTAGTGGAACGGAGATTGCCCGTTCGCTCGCCGGAGGGCTGCTGGGAGGGGGAGCCGGTTTGATCGCCGGGTTGTTCCACTCTCTCTTCGGAGGCGACAGCGAGGAGAGCCCACGCTTGCCGGTTTACGAGAAGCCCAGTTCCCTCTTCCTCGAATACGACGTCGACGCGCAGCGGCAGAACGCCGCGAGTGGGGAGCCGGAGCTTGCTTCGATTCGCACCGCGGATGCGCCTGGCGGGGATCGCGTCGAAGCGAAGACAGGGCCACCAACCGTCGTCGTGCAGGTGAATGCGCTTGACGCGCAATCCTTCTCGGCGCGTAGCGACGACATCGCCAGCGCGGTGCGGGAGGCGCTTACCCGCAACCACGCGCTCCGCGATGAGATTTGGGAGGACT
>JADYZL010000301.1 GCA_020853155.1 Bryobacterales bacterium | reverse complement strand
CGGTCCGTCATGAACTCGACGTCTCGCTTCACAGTCCGGAGGGAGACGCCCAGTTCTTTGGCCATCCGGGGGCAGTTCGGGAACTTGCCTTCTCGAATCCATTCGTGGATGCGCATCATCCGGTCCAACGGCGGCCGACTCAGCATATCATGATGTTCGCTGCGGGTGAAAAGCTTCCTAAGCCTCGTATTATCAACATCTTAATTATAAATCAAGTTTGCTAAGGGTGGACCACGGATGTCCAACCTCTGCTCTACACTCCTTCCGAAACAACAACGAACGACCTTGACCCTTCATCAACATGATGCACCCTGATGCGCATGCAGCGAAGCGAAAACTCAGCAGCTGTCGCACACCCACAACGGCCAACTCGGATTACCGTGACGCTGCCTCCGGAGGACTACGATCAATTGATGCGAATTGCCAAAGGCAAGCGAGTGTCGGCCTCATGGGTTGTCCGGGACGCAGTGAACCGATATCTCGCGGCCGACCTTCCCCTCTTCCACCAGGAGTCGGTCGGCAAGGGTGTGCTATGATCCTCTCTCCCTACAGCGCGTTAGTCTTGCGAGATGGAGGGGATGAGGGCACCCCGGACCTCTTTCTATCCTTCCCCGGGACTGCCGTTCAGCCTCAGCGGTCTTCTCTTCCGGGAGTGTCCGGCCGGCAAGTCGAGCGGTTTCATGCCGCCCCATCGGAAGGGAACTCCCTGGCGTCGCAGGTTGAGCAACGAGGCCATCATGTGCGGCGCGCTGTATCGATGATACAAAAGGCGTTGGCTGCGGCTAACCTCGACATCCAATCCGAGATGGTATTCGAACCTCGCTGGCGAGTTAGCTCTAACCTCGAGGAGTCTGACGGGATTCGTAGGGAACGAGTTGCGTGGAATCTTGCCTCGGTTTGGTGCCTGGGGCGGTTGGCTGGAGCACTCCCAACCGATGCAGGAATTCTCGATGCGGAACATTGGTTCCGGGGGAATACGAGGTTTCCGTGGCAACCGATCGCAAGCCTTCTGTCGAGGGATTATCTCAATGGGATAAATGCGGAACTCAGAATGGTCGAGCCAGATGAAGAGTTCGGGGCGCTGCTTCCCTATATTCTGGAACAGCACGGGCCCGGGAGCCGCGCAAGTGTAATGCGCGATTCATCGACGGCTCCGGCTCGTGAAGCAAAACGACGGACGGGGGTCTTTTATACACCTTCGGATGTGGCGACCTATCTCGCCGAATCGGGCTTCCAGTCCTTACCCAATTGGACGGTGGACGACCGTTGTTTGGACCCGGCGTGTGGCAGCGGCGCGATACTCCTTGCAGCATGCCGTGTCGCGGCGAGGCGGTCGGGCGTTAATTTCGATTGGTTCGAATATATCACACAGTCTCTATATGGCTGCGACATTAATTCCCACGCGCTGGATGCTGCGGCCTTCGTGCTCCTATCGGCAGCAATTCAGGATGTGTTTCGTCGAAACCTGACGCCGTGGGCAGCGTGGCATCGCATTCGAATGAATCTAGTGCAAGTCGACTCAGTTACACTGCACTATTCGCGCAAACCACGGGATGGGTCGGCTCTAAAGCTCAGAGCGGAACTCTCTGCTGCGCTTTCCAGACCCGGAGTCGATTGGCAAGCCCAAGTCAAGATTGGTGCATTTGCGCCATCCGATCGCCACGGCCTTTTTCATTTCGAATGCGAAGTCAGTCTACTCGAGATCGGAGTGGTGTTTCCGGAAGCAGCCAATGGCTTTGACGTGCTCTTGGCAAATCCGCCCTACGCGACTTTGGCGGTGCCCGGAGAAAGAAATGCATTGCGGCAGGAGTACAAGTCTTTGGCAACCTGCGGCTCTGGCCCCCGAACCAGCGTTTTTCCGCTCTTCATCGAAATGTCATGGCGCCTCACGAACCCGCAGCGCTCCACAGCTGCAATCGTGACACCCCTCTCGATCGCTTACAGCAGTACGGCTCAGTTGCGCGATTGCCGGGATGCCATGTCGAGCGCTGGAGGGACGTGGCGCTTCGCGTTCTTCGATCGAGAGCCGCACGCATTGTTTGGCGAGGAAGTTAAGACGCGGAATTGCATTATGCTCCGCGCCTGTGACGAAAAGTCCCAGGATAGCACCAGGCGAGCCCATGTGTTCACCGGTCCACTCCAGCGATGGACGAGTCGGACACGCCACTCTCTGTTTCAGCGCATCGAATTTACCGACGTCGGTCGCATAGACATAAAAGCGGGAATCCCCAAGTTCGACGGCAGCGTTCAAGCCAAAGCCTATTGCACTCTAAACGGACTCGCGGCCGAGCTTGGATGCTGGGCGGCTAACATATTCCCTGCTGACTTATCCGCCGTGTTTCGCTCTGAAGTCGCACATCGCGTTTTCGTGGGGGGCACAGCCTACAATTTCTTGAATGTTTACCGGCAGACTTCGGATACGGGAGCCATAGCAGTTCCGCTCACGGAGAGTCCGGTGCACTGTCTAGAGTTCAACACCGAAGAAGAGGCTGACATCGCGTTTGCCATATTGCAGAGCCGTATCACGTTCTGGCTCTGGCATTCAACGGGCGATGGTTTCCACGTCACGAGTACCTTTTTGAGAGAGCTCCCGTTTGCTTTGGAGATGTTTGACAGCCGTGATCAGATCAAGTTGCGCGGG
>JADYZL010000300.1 GCA_020853155.1 Bryobacterales bacterium | reverse complement strand
CGAAGGCGAAGACGCGCATCTATCTTGGCGAAGACGCGAACGAAACGGCCGCCGCTTCGAATTGGGTGCTGCAGGGCGCAAATTATCTCGAAACATGGGGAGACGGGCGCAGCTTCGACGGCACGGCTTCCATCCAGCAGCCGATGATTCAACCGCTCTTCGACGGCAAGAGCCAGATTGAGTTTCTTGCCACCGCCCTCGGGGCCCCGGCGACGCGAGGGTACGCGCTGGTTCGCGATACCTGGAAGGCACAGCTTGCGGATGAGAAGGCTTGGCGTAAGGCGGTCCATGATGGCATCATCGCCGGTACCGCAACGGCTCCCGTTACAGCTGCGGTCAATAAGGCGGCGGTGACGGACGCGGTGAGTCGCGCCGCGAGCGGCCCCGGCGAGGACGAAATCGAACTGGTTTTCGTCCCAAGCAGCCATGCCTACGACGGCAGGTTCAACAATAACGCCTGGCTGCTCGAAGCTCCTGACCCGATCACGAAGATTACGTGGGATAACGTTGCGTTGTTGAGCCAAGCCACGGCGGCCAAGCTGGGCCTGCGCACTGCGGTGAGCCAGATCAATATCTCGGATTCGTCCTATGCGGCCGAGTTCCTCAGCATCAAGCGCAGCGGCGCGGAAGTCAAGATTCCGGCCGTCGTGCAGCCGGGCCATGCCGACAACTCGATCACCCTCGCGATGGGTTTCGGCCGCGCGAAGACCGGCCAGGTTGGCGAGGGGGCGGGTTTTAACGTCTTCCCGCTGCTAACTTCCGACGCACCGGCAATCGCTTTGGGCGCAACCGTCGCAAAGGCCGCGGGAAGCATTGAGATTGCATCCACGCAGGACCACGGCACCCTTACCGACGCGCTCCGCACCCGCAGCGAGATCGTCCGGGAGGTGACGCTCGATGAGTTTCAAAAAGACTCCCACGCGATACAGGAAATTGCGCACAAGGTTCCGGAGTTCAGCCTTTACCAGAGCCCGGAATATACGAGCGAATACCAGTGGGGGATGACGGTCGATCTTAACGTCTGCACTGGATGCAACGCATGTCTGGTTGCCTGCCAGAGTGAGAACAATATCGCCACGGTGGGCAAGGAACAGGTGCTGCACGGGCGCGAAATGCACTGGATTCGGCTTGACCGCTATTACTCCGGTTCCGTCGAGGAAGCGGAGCTGGTCTATCAGCCGATGGCTTGCGTGCATTGTGAAGACGCGCCGTGCGAAAACGTCTGCCCCGTGGCGGCCACCGTTCATGGCCCGGAAGGCCTGAATGAGATGGTGTACAACCGCTGCGTCGGCACCCGGTATTGTTCAAACAACTGCCCGTACAAGGTGCGACGCTTCAACTTCTTCAACTATCACGACAAGCGCCTGGGCTGGATGTCTCTCGGCAACAAGGCTCCCGAGATCGCCACGCTGCAATACAACCCGGATGTCACCGTCCGGATGCGCGGCATCATGGAGAAATGCACCTATTGCGTGCAGCGGATCTCTCACGCCCGCATTCAGGCCAAGACCGAAGCGCGCTCCATCCGCGATGGCGAGGTGCTTACCGCGTGCCAGCAAACCTGCCCCACGAATGCCATTACATTCGGCAACGTGCGTGACTCCAATAGCGCGGTCAGCAAGGCGAAAGCGCTTGAAACCAACTACGGCGTTCTTCAGGAATTGAACGTAAAGCCCCGGACCACCTATCTGGGCAAATTGAGAAACCCCCATCCGGAGCTTGTGTAACCGATGGCAGACCTTGCAATCAAACCGAATACGCAACTCGATCTGTTGAACACGACGATCGATCAGCCGCTCGTGACAGGCGAGCCGACCTACAACTCCATTACGGAATCCGTGTCGCGCGTCGTGGAGAATCCGCCCTCGAAGTTCTGGTTCGGGCTGCTCGCGATCACGTCAAGCATCATGCTGATGCTCTTCGTGATGTTGGGCTACCTGGTGGCGACCGGCATTGGGGTTTGGGGCAACAATATCCCCGTCGGCTGGGCCTGGGATATTACGAACTTCGTCTGGTGGATCGGCATCGGCCACGCAGGCACGCTGATCTCGGCAATTCTGTTCCTGCTGCGGCAACGCTGGCGGACGGGCATCAACCGCGCGGCGGAAGCGATGACCTTGTTCGCCGTGCTCTGCGCCGGCATCTACCCGCTTTTCCACACGGGCCGCCCCTGGCGCGCGATCTACTGGCTGCTCCCGTATCCCAACACGATGCAGATTTGGCCGAACTTCAAGAGCCCTCTCGAATGGGACGTGTTCGCGGTGAGCACCTATCTGACGGTGAGCGTGCTCTTCTGGTTCGTGGGCCTGCTGCCCGATCTGGCCACCATCCGCGACCGGGCCACTGGCTTCCGCCGCAAGATTTACGGCTTCTTCAGCCTGGGTTGGCGTGGTTCCGCCCACCACTGGAAGCACTATGAACTGGCGTATCTCGTGCTTGCGGGCCTTTCGACGCCTCTTGTTCTTTCGGTTCACTCCATCGTCAGCTTCGACTTCGCCGTGTCGATTCTTCCAGGTTGGCACACCACGATTTTCCCGCCCTACTTCGTCGCGGGCGCGGTGTTCAGCGGATTCGGGATGGTGCTTACCTTGCTCATCATCACGCGCAAGGCGCTCAACATCGAACACCTGATCACGCTCAAGCACATTGATTACATGTGCAAGGTGATGCTTTCGATGTCGATGATTGTCGGCTACAGCTACGCATCGGAGTACTTCATTGCCTGGTTCAGCGTTGTGGACGGGGAGCGCTTCGCGTTCTATAACCGCATCACCGGCCCTTACGCCTGGGCCGCATGGACGATGATCTTCTGCAACGTGATCTCACCCATCCCGCTCTGGTGGCAGGCGGTGCGCCGGAACATCACCGCGGTTTTCATCATCACGATCTTCGTCAATATCGGCATGTGGTATGAGCGCTTCGTGATCATCGTGATCTCGCTTCACCGTGACTTCTTGCCGTCAAGCTGGGATTACTTCCATCCCACTTACGTCGATATCTGCACCTTCATTGGCAGCATGGGGCTGTTCCTCACGCTGTACCTTCTCTTTATCAAGTTCGTGCCGATGATCGCGATCGCGGAAGTGAAGCATGCGATCGCTCAGGACATTGAGAAAGGCGCACACCACTAGGGAGGGATACCATGGCGACTTCAACCACGAATCCGCAAGAATCGTTCCCCGCCGAACACGGTAGACCGTATGCGGTTGCGACGACGTTCCAGACGACGCACGAATTGCTTAGCGCCATCCGGGGCATTCGCAAGAAGGGTTACCGCAAGCTGGACGCTTATACGCCGTTCCCCGTTCACGGCATCGATGAAGCGCTCGGCGAACGGCGTTCAAAGCTCGGATTTGTCATTGCCGGCGGCGCGTTGGCCGGCATCCTGACGGCCCTGTTGTTGCAGTGGTGGACCTCGGCGGTCGATTACCGCCTCATTGTCGGAGGCAAGCCATACTTCGCGATTGAATACGCGGTGCCCATCACGTTCGAATTGATGGTGCTGTTCGCGTCTTTTGCCGCCGTGTTCGGCATGCTGGCCTTCAACGGCTTGCCGCGCTTTAATCATCCGATTTTCAATTATGAGAATTACGCCCGCGTTACCGACGACGGATTCGTTCTGGTGGTGGAACGCGATGGGAACCATTTCGAACCGGTTGCTATCGTCGAACTGCTGAATGAACTGGGCGGAAAGAATACGGAGGTTGTGCATGAAGATGCGTAACCAGCGCCGATGGACTCAAACTTGTAACTACGGCGCCGTCGCGCTTTGCACGTTTTTCCTGCTGCTCACGCTAGCGGGGTGTGGCACGCGCTATTCGAGCGCTCCGCCGGTGGAATTCTGGGGCTTCGATATGGCGCGGCAACCCAAGGTGGGGACGCAGGAGAAGAGTGCGTTCTTCCCGAACCACAGCGGGACGCGCCTGCCGGTGCCCGGCACGGTGGCAGTTGGGTTTCTCAAGGAAGACGACGCCTTCTATACCGGGCAGCAGGGTGGCTTCTATGTCAACAATCCGCTTCCGGTTACCGCGGAACTGATGGCCCACGGGCAGGAACGCTACGACATCTATTGCACGCCTTGCCATGACCGCACGGGTTCGGGCCGCGGCATTGTCGGCATACGCACCCAGGGTTGGGTAGCCAATAGCCTGATCGATGAACGGATCTCGGGATTCTCCGATGGTGAGATCTTCTACGTGATCTCGAACGGACGCCGTTCCATGCCGGGCTACCGGTGGCAGATTCCCGAGAAAGACAGATGGGCGATCGTCGCATACACTCGCGCTCTTCAGCGCGCGGCCGCCGGCAAGATCAACGATGTCCCCACTGAGTTAAGGAGCGAGCTAAGATAGCCATGGCCGAGAACGCTTCCCATTCCGCCCAAGTGTACACTGGCGACGCCTTCCGCCTCAGCGAGGCTGCATACAACAAGGTGCGCGTCATCCTGATGGGCTTGGCCGCCGTTGGCTGGCTGTTGCTCATCGCCGGCTACTTTGCAGATCATGAACGCTTCTTCCGCTCGTACTTGCTCAACTATGTCTATTGCGTGACGTTTGTGGTTGGGGCGCTCTTCTTCGTCATGGTGGAACACGCGAGCGGCGCGACGTGGAGCGTCGTGCTGCGCCGCATCAGCGAATGCATCATGATGGTAATTCCCATTGCCGCGCTGTTCTTTGTTCCACTGCTCTTCGACCTGCACGCGCTCTACGAATGGACGCATGAGGCTGTGGTGGTGAAGGACCCGTACCTGTTCGAGAAGGCGGCGTATCTCAACGTGCCGTTCTTCATCGCCCGGACCGTGATCTACTTCGCTATTTGGAGCTTCCTCGCTTACAAATTGTGGGGGTGGAGCACCGCCCAGGATACGGATCGCGATTTCACATACACGGCGAAGAGCCGGCGGCTGAGCGCTTTCGGGCTGCTGCTGCTCACCTTTACGTTCAGCCTCGCGGCGGTGGATTGGGTGATGTCCCTGATGCCGCATTGGTTCTCCACCATGTTTGGCTTGTATATGTATGCGGGCAGCGCGACGGGATTCACCGGCTTGCTGATCCTCATCGCTCTTGCTTTCCGCTCCAATGGAATTCTCGACCGGGCGATTACGGAAGAGCACTACCACGATTTGGGCAAATGGCTGTACGCCTTCAATATCTTTTGGGCGTACTGCGCATTCTCCCAGTACATGCTGATCTGGTACGGCAATTTGACGGAAGAGACCATCTTCTTTCAACACCGTTTTCAGGGCTCCTGGGAGTATGTATCGAAGGCCCTGATCTTCGGGCACTTCCTGATTCCCTTTGCCCTGCTTGTGACGCTGTGGGCGAAACGGAACCTGGCGGTGTTGGGTTCCATGGCGGCCTTGCTGGTGGTCATGCACTACGTAGACGTTTACTGGCTGATCATGGGCAGCTTCTATCTCGACGGCGTGCAGTTCCATTGGCTGGACGCCGCCGGATTGCTGGCGCTTGCGCCGACGTTCGGGCTCTTTTTCTGGATGCGTCTCGCGAAGCAGCATATCGTTCCCGTGGGGGATCTGCGCTTCGAACGCTCACTGAATTTCCACCAGGTCTAGCTGGTGCACGAACTAACAAAACGGGGATAACGATCCAATGTCGGACCAATATCACAAGCCAGCCGGATTCGAGGAGTCGGTGGCAAAAGGCTACGAACAGACGGATGTGCGCATCGGCTTCATTGCATGGTCCGGCGTTGCGATCGTCGTGTTTCTGATCGTGACCCTGTTCGCCGTCCAATCGTATTTCGACTCCGTGCAGCAGCGGGAGGAGTTTACGAAGATCCTGGAGCCGGTGAGCGAGGACTACCGGAACCTGCGCGCCCGGGAGGATGCGGAGCTGTATTCCTACAAGTTCGTGGATCGGGAAAAGGGCATCGTCCGCTTGCCGATTCAGCGCGCGATGGATCTGGTGGTTGCCGAAGCGAAGGCCGGTGCTCCCGCGCACCCCACCGCCCGCCAGCCGGTGAAGGAAGTATTTCCCGTTGTCCCGAACCCGAAATCCATGGGAGGAGTGAATGAGGCTGCCGCGCAAGCACCTGCCGCGCCTGCTGCTAAGTAGCCTGGCCGCCGCGGCTCTCGTGTTCGCTACGGTACCGGCACTGCGTGCGCAGGCCAACATACCGCTTGCGATGCACGAGGGCGTGGGCGTGGACGAGAAGGCGGGTGAATCCATTGATCTGGATCTCACCTTCATTAACGAGACCGGCCAGAGAGTGCCGCTGCGGCAGTATTTTTCCGAGGGGAAACCGGTTCTTCTCGATCTCGTCTATTACCGCTGCCCGATGCTCTGCAACCTGGTGCTGAATGGCCAGACCGAAACGATGCGGAAGGTCCCGTGGGAGCCAGGAGCCGACTATACCGTCCTGACGATCAGTATCGATCCCACCGAGACTTCGCAGCTCGCACGGGAGAAGCGGGCGGTGTATTTGAGCAGCTATGGCAAACCCGCACCGGGCTGGCATTTTTTCTCGGATGATAACGGCAACGCGAAGAAGCTGGCGGAACAGATCGGCTTCAAATACAAATACGACCCGCGTATCGAACAGTATTCGCATCCGTCGGTCATCACGATTTTGACGCCACACGGCAAGGTCTCACGCTACCTGTATGGGATTCAGTTCAAACCACTCGATCTGCGGCTTGCTCTGGCGGAAGCGAAGCAGGAGCATTTTTCGTTCAGCGCGGAGCAGTTGCTGCTGCTCTGCTATCACTATGACCCCGCGGCGGGGTCCTACGTCGTGTTTGCCATGACGTTTATGCGTATCGGAGCTCTGTTGATCGTTATATTGATTGCCTTTATGATCTACAGACTGCGCCGTCAGGAAAAGGCAAGAGGGAAGCTCTCGAATCAGGAACTGGTGAACACGCGATGAATTGGCTTCGAGAATTAATGATGCCCGTGACGCAGGCATCGGACTATGCGCGCGAAGTGGATAACATTTATATGTTTATCACCTACTTCGGCATTTTCTTCTACGCCGTGATTGTGCTCGGCGTAGGGTATTTTGTCTATAAGTATCGCCGCCGCCGGCAGAATGAGGAAACGCCCGATATTACGCATAACACGGCGCTGGAGATTATCTGGACCGTGATCCCCAGCATCCCGCTTGTGGTGATGGCGTTCTGGGGCTTCAATACGTACATGCAGGCGCGGGTGGCCCCGGCGGACGCACTCGAGATCAAGGTGATCGCCAAGAAGTGGGCCTGGGAGTTCACCTACCCCAATGGCATGAGCTTCGGCCAGGAAATGCACGTCCCTGCGGGACGCCCCGTGAAGCTGGTGATGATCTCGCAGGACGTGATTCACGATTTCTACCTTCCCGACTTCCGGATAAAAGCCGATATCGTACCCAACCGCTATACCCAGTTATGGTTCAACGCGGATGAGCCTGGCGAACATCAGGTCTTTTGCGCCGAGTACTGCGGGCGGGACCATTCGAACATGCTGGCGAAAGTCGTGGTCGATACCGAGGAGCAGTATCAGCAGTGGCTGGAGCAAAAGGCAGAGGAAGCGATGAATATGCCGCTGCCGGAGCTTGGGAAGCTGCTCTACGTAAACAAAGGTTGCAATACGTGCCATTCCATCGACGGCACGCGGATTCAAGGCCCTTCATTCAAAGGAATCTGGGGCCAGACGCATCAGTTCAGTAACGCGGCGCCCGCCGTTGTCGACGAAAACTATATCAGGGAATCTCTCCTTCAGCCGACCGCCAGAGTACGCGCCGGTTATGAAGCCATCATGCCCTCGTTCCAGGGCCTGCTTCGGGAGCGCGAAATCCAGGCGCTCGCGGAGTATGTGAAATCGTTGAAGTAATCGGGAAAGAGAAGGAAAGCCATGGCGGAAGTCTTAATGCAACGAACCCCGGCCGCGCTCCATGAGCCGGAGGGGAATTTCCTCACGGAGAACCCGGGGCTGAAGAACTGGCTGTTTACGGTGGACCACAAGCGCATCGGGTTGATGTACTTCTGGACCATCATGACCATGTTCTTCGTGGGCGGCGTGCTCGCGCTCGTTCTTCGAACGGAGCTGCTGACGCCGAAGACCACGATCGTCAGCGCGGAGGTCTATAACCAACTGTTCACGCTGCATGGCGTGATCATGACCTTTCTGGTGCTCGTGCCGGTGATCCCCGCGACGCTGGGCAATTTTGTTCTTCCGATGATGCTTGGGGCGAAGGACGTTGCGTTTCCACGCCTGAATCTCCTGAGCTACTATCTCTATGTGTTCGGGGCGCTGCTCGCCGTGGGCGCGATCATCGGCGGCGGCCTCGATACAGGTTGGACGTTCTATACGCCCTACAGTTCGACGATCAGTGGCGGCGTAAGCATCATGACGATGGGTGCGTTCGTGCTGGGCTTCTCCTCGATTCTGACCGGTGTCAACTTCATCGCTACGATTCACAAGCTGCGAGCGCCGGGGCTCTCCTGGTACAACATGCCGCTCTTTATTTGGGGTATGTACGCAACCGCAGTCATCCAGGTGCTTGCCACGCCGGTGATCGGCATCACGATGGTGCTGCTCTTGATGGAGCGGCTCTTCCAGGTGGGAATTTTCGACGCCAGCCTGGGCGGGGACCCCGTGCTCTTCCAGCATTTCTTCTGGTTCTATTCGCACCCGGTGGTGTACATCATGATCCTTCCCGGCATGGCATGCATCTCCGAAGTGATTCCCACCTTCTCCCATAAGCCGATTTTCGGCTACAAGGCCATTGCCTGGTCGAGCGTTGGCATCGCC
This sequence comes from Bryobacterales bacterium, assembly GCA_020853155.1. GTDB lineage: Bacteria > Acidobacteriota > Terriglobia > Bryobacterales > Bryobacteraceae > JACTMJ01. The sequence goes on along the minus strand of JADYZL010000300.1, from coordinate 2,530 downwards.
GTGGTGAGCTTTTTCGTGTGGGGCCATCACATGTTCGTGAGTGGCCAGAGCGAGTTCGCCGGTGCGATCTTCTCCTTCCTTACTTTCGTGGTTGCCATCCCGTCAGGCGTGAAAGTGTTCAATTGGCTGGCTACCATGTACCGCGGGTCCATTAGCCTTGGCGCGCCGATGCTTTATGCCATCTCGTTCCTGCTACTTTTCGGCATCGGCGGGCTGACCGGCCTCTTCCTGGGCACCGTGGCCGTGGACGTTCACCTGCACGATACCTACTTCATCGTTGCCCACTTCCATTACGTGATGATGGGTGGAACGTTGATCGCGTTTTTCGCCGGTCTTCATTACTGGTGGCCGAAGATGTACGGCCGTATGTATAACGAACTCTGGGCCGCGATCGGCTGCCTATTTGTCTTTCTTGGATTCAACGGCACCTTTATCCCGCAGTTCCTGTTGGGATCTCGCGGAATGCCCCGCCGCTACTACAACTACCTGGACCAATTTCAGTTCCTGCACGTCGCCTCCACCATCGGGAGCTATCTGCTGGGAGTTGGCCTGGTGATCATGGCCGTGACGCTGATTGTGCCTCTATTCCGGAAGCGCTACGATGCGCCGAACAACCCATGGGGTGCGGCCTCCCTTGAGTGGACGGTCTCGTCGCCCCCACCGACGCACAACTTCCATCACGTCCCGGTGGTTACGCACGGACCGTACGACTTCAAAGCCGCACGCAGACTTGAACAAATGGAGTCCCATTCATGAGTGATATCGCTATCCCAGCCGGAGGGCAGGCGCACGCGCACGCGTCTCCCCATTCGAGGCACCTGCAGCACCATTTTCACAATTCGGCGCAACAGTTTGAAGCCTCGAAGATCGGAATGTGGCTCTTTCTGGTGACGGAGATCCTGTTGTTTTCCGGGTTGTTTCTGGCCTACTTCATGCTGCAAACCCGGCACCCGCAGGCCTTCATCGAGGCGCACCATCACCTCGACCGCAGCCTCGGCGTCCTCAATACACTCGTCCTGCTCGTCAGCAGTTTCACGATGGTGATGGCCGTGCAGAGCGCCGCTCTCAACCGCATCAAGGCCACACTCATCTATCTTTACGCGACGTTCGGCCTTGGCGGCGTGTTCCTCTTCGTGAAGTACATCGAGTACAGCCACAAGTTCCATGACGGGCTCCTTCTAGGCAATTTGTTCAGCTATAAAGGCGCCAACGTGCCCGGTGAATACCTATTCTTCAGCATGTATTTTGTGATGACGGGAATTCACGGCATCCATATCATCGTTGGCATGGGTGTAATCGCCTATCTCATCTGGCGCACGCATCAGAGAGTGTTCTCAAGTGCGTACTACACGCCTATCGATCTTACCGGGCTCTATTGGCACTTGGTCGATTTGATTTGGATTTTTCTATTCCCGCTCCTGTATCTGGTGAGCTAATCGAAAGGAACTGCAATGAGTGTTGAAAACGAAGCCATGGAAAGCATCCCCCATCACGGGGAAGAAGTTCATACTCATAACCACACCAAGTGGTACGTTGCAAATATCCTAGCGCTATTTGTGCTTACCGGGATTACCGTTCTGGCCGCCGGGATTAATTTCGGGTCAAATACCGTAAACCTGATGATCGCCATGGCGATCGCCACGGTGAAGGCGGGCCTCGTCGCCCTGATCTTCATGCACCTATTGTGGGAGAAGGGAATGAATGCCGTGATCTTCCTTTCCTCGCTCTTCTTCGTCGCGCTCTTCATGAGCTTCACGTTCTTCGATGTGGAGACCAGAGCGAAGATCGAACCGGCTACTCCTTCGGAACCGGGTGTATCGGCGGGCTATCAACCCGCCCCGCTTCCGCTGTACGTGGTTGCCCCCAAGGGCGGGGCGGCTTCCGAGCATGGAGAGGCTGCAAAGGCCGCCGGAGGCCAGGCGGCTCACTAACGCATCCCGAAGTCTCGCATTGCCAGAAGAGCGCGCCGCCAAGGCGCGCTTTTTTTATGCTTGCAAGAATACCCTAGGGGGGTATACAATCAAGACTGGAGGTAGACAGCATGGAATCACCATCGGAACGAATCCGGCTGCGAATTGAAGGCATGCACTGTGACGGTTGCGTTCGCCGCGTTCGCAAGCTTCTGGAAATGGCGGGGGTGCGCGAGGTGCACGGCGTGGAGATTGGTTCCGCCGAATTTAGCGCGTCGCCGGACGGCCCCTCCGCCGGCACGATCGTGAAAGCCCTCGAGGACGCAGGCTATCAAGCCACCGTTCGACCATAACCGATTCTGAGGTCAGTATGTCTGAGAAAGACGCCCGCTCCATTTCGGAAGCCTCGACGCCTCCCGCTCAAGTTCAACTCGATGTGGGGGGAATGACGTGTGCTGCCTGCCAATCGGCGGTGCAGCGCGCCTTGGAACGCACTCCCGGTGTAACGAAGGCAACGGTCAGCCTGATGACAAACCGGGCGGAAGTCCAATACCATCCGGGCGATGTTTCGCCGGAGATGCTGGCGCAAGCGGTTCGTAACACGGGATACGAAGCGGAAT
>JADYZL010000299.1 GCA_020853155.1 Bryobacterales bacterium | reverse complement strand
CTTCGCGGCGGACAATACCCTGATGTTCTTCTCCGACGGCAAGAAGGCCGTGAGCGACATCATCGCCGCCGTCAAGGAGCTGGGTTAGCACGCGCGAGAAACAGCGTCCCGCGGGACCGGTTAGATGAGCCCGCCATCCCGCGCCAGCTTCAGCGCCTCGATGGCCGCGCCGCGCGCGCCCGCGGTATCCCCGTTCGGCATCACATAGATGGGGATATCTTTCTGTTCGTCGCGCTGCCCGGGCATCCCGGCGCGGATCTGTTCGAGAAACCACTGCTGGAACGCTTCGCTGGTTTCTACCGCACCACCCCCAACGATGAGTGCGTCAGGGTCAAAGGTGTTGATCATCTGGTCGTAGAATAAACCGAGCGCATTGGCCTGAATCCGGAAGATTTCACGGCAGAGCGGATCGCCCTTCTCCGCGAGCCCCCGCACGAGTTTGGCGGCCTTGACGATATCGCCGAGTCTTGCCAGTTCGTGCCCCGGTTCCTTCGCCAAAAAGTGGGGCAGAAGCGTGTTCGTGATCGCGGTGAGAGAGCATACGGATTCGAGATCGCCCGTTCTCCCGCAATTGCACTGGGGCTCCATCGTCTCCGCGCCCGGAATGCTCCGCCACGGCAGCAGCACATGCCCCAACTCGCCGCCAAACCCGGCGCGGCCCTTCACTACCTCGCCGCCCACGATGACGCCCCCGCCCAGGCCCGTGCCGATGACCGCCGAGATCGACGTAGCCCGGTTCGAAGCCCCGAAGATCGAGAAGTGGCCCCACAGCGCTCCGGCGTTGCCGTCGTTCAGATAACACACCGGCTTGCCCAGCTTGCGGGCCAGCCCATCGCGGATGTCGAAGCCCGCCCAATCCGCATGGATGAAGTTCGTGGAGCCTTCCGCGCTCAGCACGCCCGCCGCGCTGGCCGGCCCGGGCGTATCCAGGCCAATCACCACCACATCGCCGCTTGCGACGCCCGCCCGCTCGATCGCCAGCCCGAGCCCATCGGCGATCTGCTGCAAGCAAACGTCTGGACCCTCCTTCGATCGGGCCGGATGCTCGAAAAGCGATTCAATCAGAAACTGCTCCTCGCCATTGAGCAGGGTGTAGTTAATGGCGGTGCCACCGAGATCTACGCCGGCCACGACACGCATCGGGTTCTCCTCAAAAAGTCGCGGATTCACCGCGAAGCCTCAGATTAGCAGGATTCTTGCGGACAAAAAGGGCTAGTATTCCACGCTCACCAGGAAGAGGCCGCTGGGCGGAGCTGTGCGGATGCCCAGGCTGCGCCGCCCGCTGTGGAGCATCGCGGCCACATCGTCTCCGCTGAGGTTTCCTACGCTCACTTCTACAAGCGCGCCCACCAGGTTGCGCACCATGTGCTTCAGAAATCCGGAACCGCGTACCTCGAAGCAAAGCATGGCGCCCTCGCGGTGAAGCTCCGCCGAAAAGATCGTGCGGCGCATGTCGGCATCCGGCGTATAGCGCTCGTCCGTGGCGGCGAAAGCACGGAAGTTATGGCAGCCCACGAACAGGCGGGCGCATCGTTCCATCGCGGCCTCATCGAGCGCGGCGTGCTGGTGCCACACAAAGAAGCGCTCAAACGGCGGGCAAACCCGCTCCCGGTAGATGCGATAGCGGTACGTCTTCGCCGTGGCATGATGCCGTGGGTGAAAGTCGAGCGGCGCTTCACTAACCGCATTCACGCGAATGTCTCTGGGCAGCAGCCGGTTCATCGCCCGCTGCAGGTTCTCCGGGGGAATCGGGTTCCGCAGGTCGAACGCAGCCACCTGGGCCAGCGCATGTACACCGGCGTCGGTGCGGCCGGAGCCATGCACGGTTACCTGCGCTTCCTCGATTCGCGTCAAGACGCGCTGCAACTCGCCCTGGATGGTCGCCTGGTCCGGCTGAACCTGCCACCCGGAATAAGCGGTGCCGTCATAACTCAGTTCCAGGCGAATCCGCCGCACGCCAGTCCTCCTTCGGGGCAAGTCCCCATGCCGAGGCCGTTCTGCCGGCCGCCCGCCTCTTCGTAGAATAGTAAGTATGACCAATCGGATTGTGATTCTCGCGGAACAGATGTACCAGGAGATGGAAATCTGGTACCCGCTTTACCGCCTTCGGGAGGCTGGCTACGAGGTCGTTGCCGCCGGTCCGGAAGCGGGGAAATCGTATCCCAGCAAGCTCGGCTACCCATGCAAGGCCGATATCGGCTACGACGAACTGGACGTGAGCAAGTTCGACGGTGTGGTGGTTCCGGGCGGTATGGCGCCCGATTACATCCGGCGGCATGACCGGGCGAACCGCTTCGTGAAGTACATGGACGACGAAGGCAAGCTCGTCGCCTCCATCTGCCACGGAGCCTGGGTGCTCTGCTCCGCGCACGGTATGCTGAAGGGCCGCAAGGCGACCTGCTTCTTCGCGATCAAGGATGACGTTATCCACGCCGGAGCGGATTATACCGACGCCGAAGTGGTCGTTGACCGGAACCTCGTCACCTCCCGCAAGCCGGACGATCTGCCCGCCTTCATGGAGGCTTGCCTCCGGGTGCTGAAGGCCCAGGGCTGACGTCCAAAGGCACGAATGGCCAACCGCGAGCGGCGCGCGCTCAAGCGCCCATGCCGCGCGTGAGGTTCTGAAACACCTGAAAAAACGAATACGCGACCACGGCGCAGGTGAGGTAGAACGCGATCTTGACGAGCGTTTCCTT
>JADYZL010000298.1 GCA_020853155.1 Bryobacterales bacterium | reverse complement strand
CCCGGTTACGAAGTCCTTGCGGCCGAACGGGCGGCCCTTGTGGGTGGCTTCCCGAAGGCAGTCCAGCTCACCGGATTGCCGGAAGCCGAGCCCAGGCGCCTCCCGCCTTTTCGGAGCTGGGCCGCTTTCCGCCCAGGCGCGCTGGTCAAGCCATTCCGGGGCGGGCGCGAGACCAGCGTGGACACGCGCGCTGGACCACGGGGAGTCCGGAACCGAAGCGGCCATCCCCGCGCGAACCGGGTTAACCTCCACATAACGCATGGCATAGGCGGCATGTGCGGGGCCGAGGGGGCAGGAGAAGAAACGGTTCTCCCAGGAGTGGCCGCGGCGGTGGAGGCGGATGTTCAGCCACCGGGAGTAGTCGCGCTGGGCGTCGCGCATGGGAAGCGGCAGCGAGCCGGCGCGGGTGGGCACGGCGATAAGGTGGATGGGATTCGACATCAGGCAGTAGCCGTGGATGCGCAGGTGGCGGCATGCCCGGCCAGGAGGGCGAGGTGGGGTTGGCGGTCTTCGTCGTCAAAGAAGAGATCGCGCCGAAAGTCGCCGCGTTGCGTGATGGGATGCGGGCCGCCCACGGCCACCACGCATCAAATGCGTGCCATCGGAAGGATCGTGGCTCGACGGGCGGAAAGTTCCCAGGAAAAAAGATACCGAATTTGTGGGAACTCTCTATCGATGCCGAACCGATGGAAGGTTCATGATCTGGGTTCCGTTCGGCGCGATGGCTACTTTCTGGGCATCGCGCAAGACGGCGGCCAATGTCTGAGGATCCTCAAGATCAGGCTTCATTTCAGAAGCGACCGCCATCACGTGATAATCGCCTGGCGGCAAACCGTCGATCCGATACTCGCCCTTGGTGTTCCCCTCGACGCCTCTTAACGGATATAGGCTGCGCCCCCGCGCTTCGCCCGACGGGACCGCGACGACGTAGAACTGGCCCCGGAGCTTGTCTCCATCCTTAACGGTCCCCCAGATGGAAGCCGTGTCATTGGCAATGGTGACCTCCAAATCTTGCGAAAGCTGGGCGGGGTCCAATCGAAGCTGGCTCGCGGGTACAGGCTGTCCGTTGTACCGGATTTGTTGCACGTAGTAGTCTTGAGGCAGCCCAATCAGTTTGAGCTGCTTCTCTCCGGCAGCCACATTGGCAACGTGGAACTCCCCCTCGGGGTTGATTGGAATCTCTTCCAGATCTTCTCGCCGCAGCACGCTGCCGACGCTTTGCATCTGAACCCGCACACCCTCGGGAACGGTCTTCGTAGCGCCCCCTGGCAGCACGATCCGGCCTTTGACATCGACGCCCTTGACTAGCGGCAGTTCTAACACAAGATTTCGATCGATCACCTCGAAATTCAGCGAACCCCGGCGTTGGGATTCCCGGTCCTGGTCTCGCACATAGGTGACGGCATGATACGAACCCGGCGCCAATCCTTTGACGAGGAACGGCTCGGAGCACGGGAGATCCGCAGTCGTTTCGTAGGCGCCATCGGCGGTGTTCGCAATCGCTACGTTCACAAGCGCATCCTGCATGCAGGCCCCAGGCGGAAAGGAAAAGCGCGCGCGGTAGAGCGATGCCGGCCTGAGCGCGATGGCCCCTACGTATACCCGGTCGCCCGATCGAACCGTGATTGGAGAACTCTGGCCGATGTCGAGGCCGGGTTGAGCAAAGCCAGTATCGACGCGCTCGGCATCTTCCTCGCTGAACTTCCGAACGATCCTTTCGGCGCCGAACGGGTGGAGCCGAACACGCACCACGTAATCAGCCGGAGTCAGTTCGCGAATGGCAATTTCCCCTTTTTCATTCGTGAGGCCAAAGCCCGAAGGGATGAAGCGCTTCTCTCCCGCCACGTAGAAGGACTGAAGCGCCACGACGCTCTGGCCGCTCAACGCGGCGCCGCTTTGCTCGTCCACCAGTAGACCCTGAATCTCTCCCGGCCGGGCAAGCAGCAACCGGATGCCCTCCACGGCATCCTCACCCTCCACGACAACCGTGACGGCGGAGGTCGTTCCGCGATTCATCGGCCCGGATTCGCGATAGCCCTCTTTCTTGGCTTGCACGCGATATCTCCCCGGCTGGTCGACGATCAAGCGGAAGCTCCCATCAGCGCCGGTCTGGGAGCGGCCCAAAACCTTCTCGTCGGAGTAACTGGCTCTCGTCACAACGCCACCCTGAGGGACGGCGGGGAAAACGAGCAAATCGGCGCCGGCAATGGGGTTGAGAATGTCCGATTCGAGAACTTTGCCACGAATTTCGGCAGGCGCCGCCATCGCCGGCAGTTCGAAATAGCTAGACCCGAAGCAAGCAATGAAGCAAGCGAAAATGGATGCCAATTTGGAGAGCGAACGGTGGACGCTGGCCGGGACTTTGTCCATAAATATCCGCGTGCCCGGCATTCCCAGACTATTTTGCATCTCTATCGCTCACACCGGGAATGAATAGGGTAGGATTACCACTCTTATTTCGAGCGTAGACAAGCAACTGCGACGATAGGCAAATCGCGTTGCCGTTATACTTCGGCGTCTTGAACTTCCAAGACTTTAAGGCAATACGCAGCTTGGCCAACACCTTATCATCTCCGTTCTTGCGAACTTTGACGCTGCATGGAACACCGGATGCATCCACGACGATGTCGAGAACCATCGGTTGATCGGAAAGGCCGGCCGGATAATAACCATTTAGCGATGGAATGGATGT
>JADYZL010000297.1 GCA_020853155.1 Bryobacterales bacterium | reverse complement strand
GGATCCCCGGCACGTTCTCCGTGCCGGGCCTACGGTCTCGCTCATGATGGCCTCCATAAAGCAGCTTCGCAAGCGGAGTCCCTTTGCGGATCCACAGTACGCCGACGCCCTTAGGGCCATGGAGTTTGTGGGCGCTAATAGAAAGCAGGTCCGCTCCCAGCGCACTGCAATCGATGCTCAGCTTCCCACAGCTCTGCACGGCATCCACATGCAGGGTTACGCCCGCACGATGGCAGATCTCAGCGATTTCCGTTACTGGCTGCACTGTTCCGATCTCGTTGTTGGCATGCATCACGCTCACGAGAACGGTCTCGGGCCGCAATGCCGCTTCAATGTCGGCCGGATTCACCACGCCACTCGCGCCCACCGGGACGTAGCTCACAGCGACGCCCGATTGCTCCAGCCGCTCGCAGGCGTTCAACACCGCGGGATGCTCGATGGCAGTCGTGACGACATGCTTCGGCTCGCGCCCGGATGCGGAAACTACGCCGAAAATCGCGGTGTTGTCACTCTCCGTGCCACCGCTCGTGAAGACGATCTCACGCGGATCCGCGCTGAGAAACAAGGCCACCTTCCGCCGCGCTTCCTCGACAAGCTGCCGGGCTTGCTGGCCGTCCCGATGAATGCTGGACGCGTTGCCGTATGTCTCCGCCAGCGCGGAACGCAGCCCCTCCAGCACGTCTGCGCGCAAGGGTGTTGTCGCATTGTGATCGAAATAGGCGCGGGTGCTTGTCATGAGCGCAGGCGGAACGCCGGCACGGATAAGTGCCAGAATGAGTCTAGAAGCTGGATCGCCGTTACCCGATAGTTTAGCAGCCGATGCCCACCGCCACCTCACGCAAGTCCACGCCCGCCACGAGCGGGAAGGCCGCCCAGATCATCACGCTACTAACGGATTTCGGCTCCCGGGATGCCTACGCCGCCATCATGAAAGGGGTCATCCTGGGCATTGCGCCGGACGCGCGCATCGTGGACGTGTGCCACGAAGTGACGCCCTACCAGATTCCCGAAGCGGGCTTTGTTTTGTGTCAAAGCTTTCGATACTTCCCGAAGGGCACGATTCACGTGGTAGTGGTGGATCCGGGCGTCGGGAGCGAGCGCCGCCCGCTCGCAGTGGAGGCACTGGGGCATCGTTTCATCGGGCCCGACAATGGCGTCTTTTCCATGCTCTTCCGCGAAGCGGCATCGGCCTCCGCGGGCAAGCTGCCGTACAAAGCGCGCGAGATCACGAACCGGAGGCTCGGGCTCTCTACCCTCAGCAGCACCTTTCATGGCCGCGACCTCTTCGCCCCAGCCGCCGCCCACCTCGCGGCCGGTGCAGCCTTCTCCACGCTTGGACCGTTGATCGATGATGCGCTCCGCCAGGATTGGGACTTGCCCATCCGCACGGGAAAGCGCTTCTGGCAGGGCGCCGTCTTCAAAGCGGACCGCTTCGGCAATCTGATCACGAACTTCCGTTGCAAGGATTTCCCGCTTGCAACGGATGCATTCGAACTCCAGGCCGGGTTGGAGCGAATCCGAACGGTGCGCCCCCATTTCGCTGCCTCCGCGCCGGGAGAACTGTTTCTATTGGCGGGCAGCAGCGGTTATTGGGAGATCGCCGCCAACCAGACCTCCGCCGCGCAGATGCTGGGCCTCACCGGCGGCTCTCCGGTCGAGCTGGCCATCCTCGGCTAGAGTTCCCCAACCACGATTCACTCGCCATCGCGCAGCCGCGCTTCCGCTTCGTGAAGATCCAGCACCCGCTCGATACGGCGATCCGGAATCACCCACATTAGCGCGACCAGCGTGTAAAGCGACATGCTCACCCAGGGATTCCAGAAACACAGTGGGATCGCGATGAGGTAGAACACCGGGGAGAGTTTCCCTTTCCAATCGCTGCCTAGCGCCTGGCCGAGAAGAGACTGCTTCCCCTCATTCGCAAGAATGGCGCGCTGCAACAGTGCGTAAGCGATCGCCGCCATCAGCAGCACAAAACCGTAGACGGCTGCGGGCATGGGCATCCAGTGATTTTCGCCAAGCCACGCGGTACAGAATGGGAACAGCGTGAGCCAGAACAGCAAGTGCATGTTCGTCCACAGAACACCGGCGCTCACGCGCTTCGCCACCTGGAACAGGTGATGATGGTTGTTCCAATAGATGCCGACGTAAACAAAGCTCAGCACGTAGCTGAGGAATACGGGGAATATGGGCCACAACGCTTCGAGCCGTGCCTCATGTGGAACTTTGAGTTCCAGCACCATGATGGTGATCACGATCGCGAGCACGCCATCGCTGAACGCTTCAAGCCGATTCTTCTTCATAAGCGGTGCTCACAGAATAGCGTCTCTCTCTATCGTTTTGCGCGATAGGCCTTCGCCAGAACACGTGGCGGCACGCCGCACCAGTAGAGCGTCTGCAGAATGATCCATTGCGCGAACACCAGGGGAAAACGGGGGCCGTCAAATCTCCTGGAGGAAGCTGACACCTCCACGGAAAGCCGCCGGAAGCCATGGCGATACCTGCTCCGCAAACGCCGCACCAGATCGAGGTCTTCGAACAGTGGTTGCGGCTTGTATCCTCCGCTCGCTTCATAGGCATCCGTTCGAACGAACAGGGTGGCGTCTCCGTAGAAGAGTCCGAAGCAGTTGACGAGCGCATAGAACCGCGTCATCCACCGGGCCGCCCAGCCGCCGGAAAAGCGGAGCGTGCAAGCGCCGGCCACCGCTCCTACTTCGACAGCTTCGTGGATTTTGGCGAGCGCCCCCGGTTCGGGGCGGCAATCGGCGTGGACGAACCAGAGGATGCCGGCATCGGATCGGGAGAGCGCGTAGCGCGCCCCCGCCGCCAGTTGCGCCCCTCTTCCCCGCTCCGCCGGAATCACCGGCAAGCCACGCTGTGCGAGCCATTCCACCGTGCCATCGGTGGACCCGCCATCCACGAATAGCGGTGGCAAATCCAGGCCAAGCGCGTCTAGCGAACGCACGGTCTCCGGCAGCGCCTGGCGCTCGTTGTACACGGGTACGATCAATCGCACGCGATTCGTGCTTTCGGAATGAAAGGGGCTACGCACGTTGGAATAGCGGAGCAGAACGGGGAACCGGGCGCCCGCCACGATTCCCCGTTCCCAACCCATCGCTACCAGCGGATCTTTTCCGGGAAGTACTCGGCGATCAACTCTTCGTAATACGGCCGCAGCGCCACCGGATCCGGCTTCGCCAAGCCTTTCGAATAAAGATCGTATGGGTTGAACTTGCGCACCCAGCCGAACATCTCGCGATCGTGATCGTTCATCAGGTGCTCGTATGCACCCTCCCGATGGGCTGGATAAAACGAGTGGTAGCGAATCATATATTGCGCGGGTTCCGGCATATATGCTTTCGTGACATGGTAAAGATACTCGTCGTGGCCCCAGGAAAGGTTCACTTTGTCAAGCCCACCGTTGCGCTCATAAATGCCGCACTCGGTTTGGAACTCGGAGCGATCCTTATCCGGGTTGGCATCGAAAAACTCGTGGAAGACAATCTTGTCGCTCCAGGCGCAGCCGACGGGGAAGGTATCGCCCACGACGGCCCATTGGGGTTCGCCCCAAATCCACATCACCTTGCCGAGATCGTGGATGAGGCCCGCTAGCTGCATCCATCGCGGATGCCCGTCGGCTCGAATCGATTCCGCGGTTTGTAAATTGTGCTCAATCTGAGACAAGTCCGTATCCGGATCGCTGTCGTCGACCAAGGTGTTCAAGAACTCCATCGCCTCCCAAATGCCCATTTCCGTGCGGTTCAGCGGCAGATACTCCGCCCGCTTTTGCATCGCGAAATCGTACGTTTGGTTTGTATGGTTCTGGCGATAGAACTCCCGCACGCGCGGATGCACACCGTCTCCGTAGTTCCGGAACTCCTCCTGCGCCTTGCCCGGCTTGTATCGTGCTTTGACCTCGTCATCCCATTCGTCCAGAGACGCGAGTGGTTGCGTGATTCCCATAGTGGTTCCCCTCCAATACGCTTGAGAGTATCAGACTTGCCACGCGCGGAGAAGCCCTCCTATCACCTGGAGCCGCCATCATCGAGATTGGGGGCATTTCATTATTAACTATAGTTAATGTTAATCCATGAATTTTGCATAAATCACCCTTGTATTATTCGCAAACTCCGCATACTATCGATGAAATCAGCGGTGCTGGAATACCGCTCCGCGTCATCGGAGCGGTTGCACTGACAATGGGGTTTCCATTGCTTCGCACCCAGGCCGGGAATTGCTTCAGTGAGGTCATATCATGCGGATTCGTCTCTTCTTGCTCTCTTTGCTGCTGAGCGCCCTTGTTTTCGGACAAGCCGGATTGGGGTCCATCAGCGGAACCGTCGTCGACCAGACCGATGCGCCGATTCCGCGCGTTACGGTTAAAGTTCGACAAGTCTCCACCAACTCCGAGCGCACGACGGAGACGAACTCCGCCGGCCTGTTTACGATTCCTTCGCTAGTTGCCAGCCAATATGAAGTTACCGTCACGGCGGCGGGATTCCAGACAGTCACGGTGGCCGATCTCCGTCTGAATGCGTTCCAGAACCTCTCTCTCGGCCGGATGACGCTGGTGGTAGGCGGCGGAGCGGTCACTACCGTGGAGGTGAAGGACGAAATTCCTAAGATTGTGACGGAAAATGCGGTCCGGAATGAGACGATTCAGTCGAAGCAGGTCACGGAGATGCCGCTGCAGGGCCGAAACTGGTCCACGCTTCTCAAGATCATCCCGGGCTCCTCTCCCCAGAGCAACAACGCCATCAATGGACGCGAAGCCGGTTACGACGGCTATGCGGATTTCCGCATCAATGGCAAAGCGCCTAACCAGACACAGGTGAACCTCGACGGCGGCAGCAATGTGGACCACGGAAGCGATACAAAGACCACCGTGACGCCCAGCCTCGAATCCATTCAGGAGGTTTCCGTTCTCACCAACAACTTCCAGGCGGAATACGGCAACCGTTCCGGAGTCGTGATCAACATCGTCACCAAGTCCGGCACCAACAACTGGAACGGCACCGTGTGGAACTACATGCGCAACGAAGTGCTGAACGCCCGCCCCTGGGATCGTGCCTACTTTGGCCAACCGAATCCGCGCTACCGATACAATTACTTCGGCGGGAACATTGGCGGGCCGATCAAGAAGGACAAGCTCTTCTTCTTCGTCAATCACGAAAATTTGAAGCAGGATACGCCCACTCTCACCAACCAGATTCGTGTCCCAACGGAACTCGAGCGGAACGGCGATTTTTCACAGACCGTGAACGCAAACGGCACGCGGCCCACCATCTACATGCCGGGAACGCAGGCCTCTGGAAAACCCGTACTCGTGCCGAATAACATCATTCCGCAGAATCTGATCAGCCCTATCGGCCGGGCGATCATGAATATCTACCCGACTCCGAACCTGAAGAATGAGACCAATAACAACTATCTGAATCAATACGCGAAGGAGGATAAGCGCTGGCTGAATGTGGGGAAAGTCGATTGGAATATCAACGAATCCATGCGTGCGTACGTAAGGTTTTCCTACGATTATCAGCACTATCGCGATATGGTTACCTGGGCAGCCGGCAGTAATCTGCCATTCATCAACACGGGATGGAACCGGCCGGACAAAGCCCTGGTGGGGAACTTCACGAAGACATGGTCCGCCAGCATGGTGAGCGAAACCATGTTCAACTGGCAGAAGGATTACGTGAACGCTGGTCTTGATGTGCTGCAGGACGCTTCCCTGATCGACCGGTCGAAGCGGGGGCTCGCCGACCTGCCCCTGGCTTTCCCGAATAGTTCGAACATCCTGCCCCAGATCCAGGGCACCGGCTACCAGGATTTTCAGTTCAATCGCTTCCCGTGGTACGCGAAGGCGCCGGAATATCAGATGACCCACACGATGAGCCTGATCAAAGGCACGCATCTCTTCAAGTGGGGCGCCCAATATATTCTCAACAAGAAGGACGAGATCAACGCCGCTACCGAGAAAGGAAACTTTAATTTCGGTGTGAACTCGGCAAGCGAATTCGACATGGGATACAGCCCTGCGAATATCCTGGTTGGCGCGGTAAGCCAATTCACTCAGGTGAATAACCAATCGCGAAAGTATTCGAAATATCAGGATTTTCACGCTTTTATTCAGGATACGTGGAAAGTCACCTCTACCTTTACCCTGGATTACGGTCTGCGGTTCTACCACATCCCCTCGGAATTCAACACAGACCAGGAGATCTCGAAGGATGCCGTATTCCTCTCCAGTCTCTATGACCCATCAAAGGCGCCGCGTTACTACATCGTGAATCCGAAGAACACGAAGACGCTGATTGACCCGCTGTTCCCGAATAACCCGCTACCGGCCAATCAGTTCGCGGCGCTGCTATACTCTCTCGTTCCTGGGTCCGGAGACCCCATGAACGGCGTCGTTCCACTGGGCGGGCAGTATGGCGGCTCTGGAATTCGAAATCCCAAGTACATTCTCTTCGCCCCGCGTGGGGGCTTTGCATGGAACTTCACCCCAAAGACGGTTCTGCGCGCCGGGTTTGGCTGGTCATACAACCGTCCAACGATCGGACAATCCACGGGCACCTTCCAGAACGGAATGGCGGAGCAGATCGATTATCGCCAGACGAGCCTCAGTTCGCTTAACAACCCTACCGTCACGCGCCTCTCTCCCCGGACATTCGGCGCGCGGGACGAAGCCAGCGCGGCAGTGCCCACGGTCTATGACTTCAGCGTCTCCATCCAGCGGGAGCTGCCGATGAACCTTGTCCTCGACGTGGCCTACATCGGCAACGTGCAGCGGCATCAGACGATGCAGTTCAACATCAACCAAGTGCTGCCCGGCGTGGCTTGGAACGCGGCGTACAACGACCCCCGCCTCGCCGGGAACAATTTTGCCGGGCCTGTCTCCGGCTCGAACCCGGGAGCGCTGCCGGGAACGCAATCCGTGAGCGCGGACCTGATGCGGCCCTATTATGGTTTCGGCACGCTCAACCTGATCACCAATGTAGGAAACAACCGCTACAACTCCCTGCAATGGAGTCTCAATAAGCGCTACAGCCACGGACTCACGTTCCAGTTCGTACACACCTGGAGCAAGCTGATTTCTGGAATTGAAAGCCCGGGACCCTTTTACTCCAACTGGAAAAACTACACTAACTTTGTCGCGGACCAGCACCGGGTTCACGTGGTCGGTATCAATTACACCTACGACGTGCCTTCACTCGCGGCAAAACTCGGCTGGAAGAATGGCGTTGCAAGGCAGGTTTTCGAAGGTTGGAACGTCGCCCACCTGATGAACTTCTACAGCGGCCGCGCCCTGACGCCGACATTCAACCTGCAGTATGCAAACAACACGCAAGCCGTGGCGAACCTGAACTCCATCTTCACGGGAAGCCCCGATATCGCGCCCCGCATTGTTCCTTCGTCCAACGTCAACACCGGCACGGGCGATCTCGCGCGGTTATTCGACATCAGCCCGTTCGGCGTTCCACCACTGGGCGATGGTTCCGGCTCCCGCAATTATCTGTGGTCGCCCGGCACGTTCTCGAACGACATCAACGTGAGCAAGAATTTCCCCATTAAGGAGAAAATCGCGCTCGAACTTCGCGCCAGTTTCTTCAACCCGTTCAATCAGGTTCGCCGGCAGGATCTCAACACGACCTTCACCTTCAAGATGAAAGGCGCGACCATGGCGAGCGGCTACATGCTCAATAACTCACCGGATCAAAACGTGGCGAATCTTCTCGCCGCGAAGCCGGGTGCTACCGAACTGGAGAAATTCAACCAGTATCGCGGCGGCGTCGGCCATACGAACCTCACGAGCGTTATGGACATGCGGCGTGTGGAGATCGGCCTGCGGTTACGCTTCTAACGAGGCTTGAAGCGCGGGAGTGGCCCCGCGTGACAATCGCCGTCAAATGGGGGCAGCCCTACTCTTAGGGGCTGCCCTCCTCCCGCTTCTACTCGCAAGCTGGACATGGTATTCACCAAGTGGTTTCAGATAGGGTTTCCCTCGTTCCCGCGCCACGCCGGCGGTGACAACGCAAAGAAGCACCTCCCCAGTTAACAATCTTTCGAATGGGATTGTGTCAAGATTGTGGCTGGGGTACGCGGCTTCGAGCGTTCGTCCACCGGGCATCCTCGTAGCCAGCGCGCGGACATGGCGCCGGTTTCCCAACCACATTTCGTTTGTTCTTGTAACGGGAGGGTATGCATGGATTTGTCAATCACCACCACGCCGCCGGCCGCTTGCCAGGCGTCCTCGCGCAGGGGCGCGGCTGGGCTCTTTCGGCGAGCGGTCGCCCTGATCGCTTCGGCGTGGATGCTGGCGTTGGCCTCTCCGGCGGCGGAGCACATTGTTCCGCGCGGGCAATTTCAGGCCGCGATATTGGAATCCCAGGCAGTCGGCCGGGCCGATCGCGCCGAATTGCTGCGGCTGCTCGAAACCGCCCCATCTCAGAAGGCGATGGCATCCGCCGGTATCGAATTCCGGCAAGTAAAGCAAGCCGTGGCCGCCCTCGATGGCCAGACCGCCGCGCGCCTTGCGGATCGCGCTCGCCAGGTGAATCGCGATTTCGCGGGCGGCGCTCTGAGCAATGAGACACTCACGTATATCGTGATCGCTCTCGCGACGGCGGTGATCGTGCTCGTTGCCGTTAACTAGGCGGCTTCCCCGAGGCTTCCCGTCATGCCGCTTTTCGTGGCGATCTACCTGTTGGCTGCAGCCCTGGCTCCGTTACCCGCGGCGTCCGCGATACCGGCGGACGAGGCGGGGCTGCGCCTCGAAGTTCCGTTCACGCCACAGGTGAAAGACGGCTGCGGATCTGCTGCCATCGCCATGGTGATGCAGTGGTGGAAGAAGCATGGGCACGAGCCAGCGGATGCCGCCGCACTGGATGTGCTGGCCATCCACAAGGCGGTGTATCCACCGAAAGCCAAGGGGACTCCCGCCGCGGAAATGGAGCGCTACTTTGATCGCGCAGGCTTCCGCGCCTACACCTTCAACGGCGAATGGATCGACATCACGGAGCATCTCGGCAAGGGCCGCCCGCTGATTGTGGCGTTGCGCCCGCGCGGGCAGCGCCAGTTGCATTACGTGGTGCTCAGCGGCGTGAGCGCAACCGAGCTGCTGCTCCATGACCCGGCCGCGAAGCCGTTTCGGGTGATGCTGCGCGCGGAGTTTGAAGCACAGTGGGCTGCCTCCGGACACTGGACGCTGCTCGCGCTGCCCCGGCCATGATCATCCGGCTGCCCCTGTGCCCCAACACCCTCGCCTGGGTCTGCGCCGTTTGCCTGGCAACCATCACGGCCGTAGGCCAAGCCCCACCGCAACCTGCGGAAACCAGCGCCGCGCAAGCGCTTCGGCGCGCCCTCGATACCGCCCGGGCGGGAGACCTCGCCACCGCACGAGCAACGCTGCGCGAAGGTGCGCGGGCCTATCCGAGGGATCCGCGCTTCCCCACGGAACTCGCGGGACTTGCGTTCCTCGTAAAGCACAACGATGAAGCGAAGCGCCTCTTGCATCACGCCCGGCGGCTGGGCGCGGCGGACCCCTACGTGAACGAATTCCTGGGCACACTGTATCTGCTCGATGGGAACGTGGAAGCCACGCTCGCCCTCTGGAATCCAACCGGCAAACCGGTGCTGGCGGATGGCCCGCTCGAAACCGGCTTCGAGGGCATCCTCCGCCCCAGCCTGGCAAGCGACGCCGTTCCCTTCTCTGCGGGCCACGTCCTCACTCGCAATGAGGCGCTCCGCGCCGAACGGATAAGCGCCCTGCTTGGCGTTTGCGGCAGCGAACGCGCGATTCTCGAAGCGGCGGAGGGAGGCCGATATCGCGCGCAACTCCAGTGCGTGGAGCGTGCTTCATTCGGCGAGAACCGAGTGGCGTCTGTGCTGATGCTGGCGCGAGGATTGGGCTACCAAACGATACACCTGCATCTGCCGAATCTCCAACACCGCGCGTGGAGTTGGAATTCCATGTTGCGCTGGGATGCCCGCAAACGGCGGCTGTGGATGGAGACCGCCATGCCTCTCGCGGGCAGGCCTGGGTGGCGCGTGCGCGCCGATGGCGACGCCCGCCACGAATACTGGCAGATGCTGGCGCCCGATACGCAAGCGGTGGACCAGGCCTTCCTCTATCGCCGCGTGGAAGCGGGCGTCGCCGTTTCCGCAGTCCTCGGGCCGCGGACGACCTGGGCGAACCGGCTCTCCCTGGCGAATCGGTCGTTCGCGAACACCGTGACACTCCGCCCTTCGACCACAGGGGAACCAGCCCTTCCCGGCGGCTCCTCCGTGCGTTATACCCACTCACTCGAAAGCGACGTTTACCGAAATCCCTTCCGGCGCATCAAGGTGACTGCGAGTGGCGCGGGCTCCTTTGAACGCTACCTCGCAATGGGTTCGAACATCTACCGGGCGGAGGGATCTGCCACGGTCACGTGGCTGCCCGCCGCAAGCGGCGAGGACGGGCGCACCCGCCTGCGCGTGGCTGCCGGAACGCTGCGCGGGCAGCCCGCCTTACCGGAACTCTTCCACATTGGCATGGAGCGCGATGGTGGCATCCCGCTGCGCGGGCACATCGGCACACGCGGTGGCCACAAGGGCAGCGCTCTCTACGGAGACCGCTACCTCGCCTCCAATCTCGAAGTGAGTAAGACGTTCGCGCGGTTGGGGGTGGTCACGCTTTCCGTCGCACCCTTTCTCGACGTCGCCTGGGTTCGCGACGCTCATGATCGCTACGGCGCGCGACGGACGCAATTCGACGCAGGCTTGCAGTGGATCGCCGCCACCCCCGGCGGCACGGAGATCCGCTTGAGTTACGCCTGGGATCTTCGCAACCGGCGCCAATCGTTCTATGCCTACAGCGAACCCTATCCGTAGCCGTTGCGGAAGCACGGGCGCGGCACAAGCAAGCCCTCTCTCACAGCCACCCCCTCAGCGCCACCCAGCTCACCACGCCGTATTGCAGGGCAATGCGGGGCAAAGCCAGCAGCATCGGAACGGCCAGCCACCAGCGGCGGCGTTCAACCCCAGTCAACGCCAGTAACAGCGCCACCGGGCCGCCCGTGCGCACGTAACTGTAAGCCTCGCCCCACATATCCTCTTTCGTGAAGCAGGCGATGGCTAGCGTGTACACCACGGCGCAGAAGATCGGCAGCGAGCGCTCTCCACGAACAAACAACCCGATGCAAAGGGCGAAGGAAGCCGCAATCCCCCAGGCTCCCAAATAGTCCGTCACTGCTGCCAACAGGAGGCCCTTCGTAGGCGTAGCGTAGATGAACGGAGTCAGCAGCCGGTGGGCCATGCCGGAGAACGGTGCTCCCAGAAAGAACGCGCCGCCACTCCCGAACTTCCAGATCACGAAAGCAAGCCACCCGAGAAACGGCAGCGCGGTGAGGCACCCGAAGAACGCAGCTTTCCACTCGCGGCGCCACACCTGGTAAAGCACCCATCCGCCCGTGAGAGCGAGGCCCGTTTCACGCGCGACGGGCGCGAAGAGAAGCGCCGCATAGACCCACCCCGGCTTCTTCCGCTGCATCGC
>JADYZL010000296.1 GCA_020853155.1 Bryobacterales bacterium | reverse complement strand
GCGATCCCTGGTGGTTCGCGTGGACCCCGCGCGTCTTCGTTCGCATGGTCTTTCACCGAACGACATCGTCGAAGCCATCGCCGCCACCAACACGATCAGCCCCTCCGGAAATGTGCGGATGGGCGACCTGAATTACCTCGCCCCCTTGAATGCATCCGTTGGGCAGGCAGCGGAACTGAATGACGTGCCGATCCGTCTGGGCGCGGGGCCAACGGTGTATCTGCGCGATGTCGGCTACGCGGAGGATTCCGCGGATGTTCTTACCAGCTACGCTTTGGTGAACGGGCAGAGAGCCGTCTACATCGCGGCCACCAAGCGAGCGGATGCCTCCACCCTCGAAACCGTGCGGCTGATCCAGGCGGAAATCCCCACCTTTCAGGCTGCGGTGCCCGAGGATATCAAAGTCTCATTCGAGTTCGACCAATCGTTCTATGTGACGAACGCCTTGCGCTCCCTGGTCCGGGAGGGGTTGCTGGGCGCATTGCTCACGGGACTGGCAATTCTGCTGATCCTGCGCAGCGTGCGAAGCGCGGTGATCGTCATCATTACTATTCCGGTGGCGCTGCTCTCGGCGCTGGTGGGCTTGTGGGCGGCGGGCCAGACGATCAACCTGATGACGCTGGGAGGCTTGACGCTGGCGATCGGGATTCTGGTGGATGAATCCGTCATCGCAATCGAAAACATCCACACCCACCTGCGGGGAAACAAGCCGGTGGCGCGCGCGGTGCTTGACGCCAGCCTGGAGGTGGTGGCGCCGCGCTTGCTGGCCATGCTCTGCATTGTCGCGGTCTTCGCGCCGTCGTTCTTCATGGATGGCGTGGCTCGCGCGTTGTTTGTGCCGCTTGCGCTGGCCGTGGCCTTTGCGATGATCGCCTCCTACTTTCTGGCGAGCACCATGGTGCCCATTTTCGAAACCTGGTTTCACCGGGCGGGCGTGACGCGCGGGGAGGCGGAGGAGGAAACGAAGTTCCTTCGATTCCAGCGCCGCTTTGGGGAGTTTACCGGCCGGTTGATGCGGGTTCGTTGGATGCTGGTTGGAGCTTACGCGGTGGGCGTGGCCGTCTTGATCGCGCTCGCGGGCGGACGTCTTGGAACGGAAATTTTTCCACAGGTGGATGCCGGCCTTTTGCAGATGCGGCTGCGCGCGCCCGCCGGTACGCGCGTCGAACGAACGGAGTTGATTGTGCGGGACGTGTTGCGCGCGGCCGAAGCCGCCGCTGGCAAGGGCAACGTGGAAACCTCCATCGCCTTCGTGGGCGTGCAACCCTCCAGTTACCCTGTGAATCTCATCTTTCTTTGGACTGGAGGGCCGCATGAAGCAGTCGTCCGGTTGAAGTTCAAAGATGGCTCCGGCGTCAGCACCGCCGCCGTGCAGGAAGAACTCCGCAAGCGAATCGGAGAAGCGGCTCCCGGCACGAGAATCAGTTTCGAGGCGGCCGACCTGGTTTCGCAGGTGATGAGCTTCGGCGCGCCCACATCCATTGAAATCGCCATCGCCGGGCCCAGCCTGCCGGAGAGCAGGGCCTATGCGGAAACGGCGCTGGCGGCGGTGCGCCCGTTGGAAGGCGTGCGCGACGCGCAATTGGGCGAGCTGCTGGAGTACCCGGCCATCTCGATCCAGGTGGATCGGGATCGAGCGGCGCAACTGGGCGTGACCGTGGATGCCGTGGGGAAAGCGCTTGCTCCGGCGACATCGTCAAGCCGTTTTACCAGGCCGGTTTACTGGGCGGATCCGAAATCGGGCATCTCCTACCAGGTACAGGTGGAGGTTCCCCAATCGCAGATGAATTCGCTCGAGGCGCTGAAGCAGATTCCGGTGAAGCATTCGGCCATCGGGACAACGCAGGTGGGCGACATCGCGTCTCTCAGAGTTGGCGAGGCATTGGGCGAATACCATCGCTTCAACATGCAGCGCATGATCACCATCACCGCCAACGTGGCGAGCGCGGATTTGGGGAGCGTCGCGGCTCGCATTGAAGCGGCGCTGGCGAAGCTGCCCAAGCCTCCCCGCGGTCACACCGTGGTTACGCGCGGCCAGATCGCGCCCATGAACGCCATGGTCCAGAGCCTCAATCTCGGTTTGCTGCTGGCGGTGATCTCCGTCTTCTTGCTGCTTGCCGCGTACTTCCAATCGATACGCGTGGCGTTCTCCGTGCTGGCGGCGGTGCCGAGCGTCCTTTGCGGAGTGGCGATCGCCCTCCTGCTGACGGGAACCACGCTGAACATCCAAAGTTTCATGGGGGCCATCATGGCCATCGGCGTCTCCGTCTCGGATTCCATCCTTCTCTGCACGTTCGCCGAGCGTTACCGCCAGACGGGGATGCGCGCCCAGGATGCGGCGGCGAAAGCGGCTTCCACGCGCATGCGGCCCATTCTCATGACGAGTATCGTTATGATCGCCGGAATGCTGCCTCTCGCGCTCGGCAACGCGCAGACGGCGCCGCTGGGAATCGCCGTCATTGGTGGGCTTGCGGCTTCCACGCTCACCGCCTTGCTGGTGATTCCTTACGTGTTCGCGATCCTGCTGGAGAAGGCTTCACGCAGGACCGCCACCATTGATCCGGACGACATCGGGAGCCATAACCTCAGCGTGGCGCCGCCCCCGGCCAGTTAGTCGACCTCAAAGGAGATACGAAGCATGCGCAGACATTCCATTCCCGCGGCCACCTGCCGGCTGCTCCTGGCCGGCATCGCGACCCTCGCGATCTCATGCAACCTGTCCGCGCAGGAGGCGAGGGCCGAACTCACGCCGGTCATCCAGCGGGCTCTGGGGCGCAGCAATTTGATTCCTGGCGAGCTTCGCGCCTGGGAGGCGGTGGACCTCCATGCGCGAGTGAGCGGGTTTGTGGACGAGGTGCTGGTGGATCGCGGAGCCAGTGTGAGCGAGGGGCAGGTGCTCGTGCGGATGTCCGCCCCGGAACTCGCAGCCCGGCGCGTGGAGGCGCAATCGCGAATCCCGGCTGCCGTGGCGCAGCGCGTGAGTGCGGAAGCGCACCTGGCGGCGGTCGAGAGTACGTTTGCACGGTTACGGGAAGCGGCCGCGACGCCGGGCGTGGTAGCGGAGAACGATGTGGTGCTGGCAGGTAAGGCCGTGGAATCGGCGAGAGCGCAAGTGGAAGCGGCGAAGAAATCCGTGGAGTCCATGGAGTCTTCGGTAGCGGCGATTCGCGCGCTGGAAGAATTCCTCACGGTGAAGGCTCCGTTCGCCGGAATTGTTGCGGAGCGTTTGGCGCACCAGGGAACGCTGGCGGGCCCGGAAGGCGAAGCCGGGCGGCCCTTGCTGAGGCTTGAACAGGTGAGGCGATTGCGCTTGGTGGCGGCAGTTCCGGAGGCCTTCGCACGGTCCATTCGCATCGGAGCAAAGCTTTCCTTCACGGTGGCCGCTTTCCCGGGCAGAACGTTTCCGGGCGTGGTGGCCAGACCCGCGTATTCGGTGGACCGGAACACTCGAACGATGCCCGTGGAACTCGATGTAGATAACGCATCCCGCGAACTGGCTCCGGGAATGTACGCCCAAGTCTCCTGGCCTCTCGGCAGCGGAGGCGAAACTCTGTTCCTGCCCCCGAGCGCCGTGAAGAGCACCACCGAGCGCACGTTTGTGGTGCGGGTGCGAGATGGCAAGGCGGAATGGGTGAACGTGAAGCGGGGCGTGCTCGATGGCGATCTGGTGGAAGTGATGGGAGATCTGGCAGCGGGAGATCTGGTGCTGAAGCGCGGCACGGACGAAATCCGTCCGGGAACACTGGTTCGCACCCGATGACCCGCTACGGCAGAGTGATCTCCACCGCGTTGAAAGGCGCGCTTTCGTTCCCCTTTTCGTCCACGGAGGTGATGCGGTAACGGAGCGGGACGGCTCTGGGGGCGGTGACATCGCTGAAGGTGGGAGTGGGGGTGGGTTCGCCCACGGGCTGAAATTCCGATCCGGCGGCGCTGCGATAGATGCGATACTCCAGAAAGTCGCTTTCCTGGTTGCGCGCCCACGAGAGTTCGACCCCCGCCGCGCCGGCGACGGCGGTGACATCCGCGGGAACGGCGGGGGGGAAGGTATCGACCGGAGTGATGGCAAGAGGACCAAGAAACGCGCCGGTGTAGTGAATCTCATCCCGTTCCAGACGCTCCCGGACCTGGTAGACGTAGCTATCGCCGAAGCGCGCGCCGCGGTCTTCCCAACGGTCGCCGGGAACGGCATCGAGGCGCGTGAAGTCGTGATCGGCGGGCGCTTTCCGGAAGATCTCGGTCAGCATGCCGGGCGTTGGTTGTGCGGGAAGAGTCCAGGAAACGAGGACGCCTTCGGGAGCGGAGACGACCGCCAACCCGTGAATCTCCGCCGGGGTGGGAAGCACGCGCAACGCCACGGGATTGGACCATGCGGAGAAGCGCCCGAGCTTGCCGGCCACGCGGACCCGTAGAAGGATTCGCTTGCCGGCAAACGGGGCGGCATCAATGAGCGCATCCACCGCCGCTCCCTCCGGCGGAGGGGTGGGAAGCGTGGCGGCTTCGCGTTCCCAGATGCCTTCATCCCAAGGGCGGTTCTCCCAGACGGCGGCGCGCAGGTCCACTTCCGGAGATGCTTCCGTGGGCAGGTCCTCGGTGGTTCGGGCGGGCAGCGTGAAGCGCACCGCGAGCTTCCCTTCCTGCTGCGCAGCGCTCAAATCCGCGACGGGCAGCGGGATATAGAGCGCGGGAGGGAGGGGGTCGCCGACGTAGCCGCAGCCTGTCAACAGAAGCACCGGCAAGATTCCCAGAAGGGCGCGGCGCTGGACGGCACTCCCCATAACGCTAGAGAATATACCGGCTCAAGTCTTCGTCTTTCACGATATCCGCCAGTTGCTTGTGAACGTAGGCGGCGTCGATCGAGACCTGCTTCGTCTTCATCTCCGGCGCGTCGAAGGAGATCTCTTCGAGCACCTTCTCGAGGATGGTGTGCAGACGGCGGGCGCCGATGTTCTCCGTGCTCTCATTGAGCCTGGTGGCGTAGCCGGCCAGCACTTGCAGGGCGTCGTCCGTGAATACGAGTTGCAGCCCTTCAGTTTCGAGCAGAGCGGAATACTGCTTGGTGAGCGCGTTCTTGGGCTCCTTGAGAATGCGGATGAAATCTTCTTCCGTGAGCGACTTCAACTCCACCCGGATCGGGAAGCGGCCCTGCAGTTCGGGAATCAGGTCGCTCGGTTTCGATACGTGAAACGCCCCTGCGGCGATGAACAGCACATGATCCGTGCGGACGAAGCCGTAGCGGGTGTTGACCGTGGTGCCTTCCACGATGGGCAGGATATCGCGCTGCACGCCTTCGCGGCTGACGTCAGGGCCATGGCCGCCTTCGCGGCCGGCAATCTTATCCATCTCGTCAAGGAAGACGATGCCGCTTCGCTCCACCCGCTCAATGGCTGTGCGCGTGACCTGCTCCATGTCGATCAGCTTCTGCTCTTCTTCCTGCACCAGGTATTCGAAGGCTTCGGCGACGGGCACCTTGCGTTTGCGGGTGCGCTGCCCGAAGAGGTTCGGCAGGAAGTCCTTGAAATTGACGTCCATTTCCTCGACGCCCATATTCGTGGCGAACTCGAACGAGGGGGCGCGGTCCTTAACGTCGATCTCCACGGGACGGTCGTCAAGCTTGCCGTTGCGCAACATCTGGCGCATCTTCTCGCGGGTCTGCTCGTAAGACTCCGATTTCTCGTCCGGAGGCGGCACGAGCAGATCGAGCAGACGCTCTTCGGCGTTCTGCTCCGCGCGGTCGGAGACTTCATCGAGACGCTCTTCGCGCACCATGTCGATGGCCAGTTCGACGAGGTCCCGCACCATCGATTCGACATCCCGGCCGACGTAGCCGACCTCGGTGAACTTGCTCGCTTCCACTTTGAGGAAAGGCGAGTTCGAGAGCTTCGCCAGGCGGCGCGCGATCTCAGTCTTGCCAACGCCGGTGGGGCCGATCATGAGGATGTTTTTCGGCATAACCTCATCGGCCATTTCCGGTTCCAGGCGCTGGCGGCGGATACGGTTCCGCAGGGCGATGGCGACGGCCTTCTTGGCCTCCGCCTGGCCGATGACGTATTTATCCAGTTCGGCGACGATCTGCCTGGGCGTGAGTTCGTCGAGCAGTGGGCCGGAGTTGGATCCCTGGGTGGGAAGGTAAATCACCATGGCTATGCCAACTCTTCGTAGACCACGTTGTGGTTTGTGTAGATGCAGATATCCGCGGCGATGACCATGGCCTTTTCCGCGATCTGACGCGCGGAAAAATCCGTGTTCTCCACCAACGCCCGCGCGGCCGCCGCGGCGAAAGGACCGCCGGAGCCGATCGCGGCCACGCCCTTATCGGGTTCGATCACGTCGCCCTGGCCGCTGAGCAGGAACGTATTTTCCTTATCCGCCACGAGGAGCATCGCTTCGAGATGCCGCAGCACCTTGTCCGTGCGCCAGTCCTTGGTAAGCTCCACCGCCGCGCGGGCCAGGTTTCCGTTGAACTGCTCGAGTTTCACCTCGAAGCGCGCGAAGAGGGCGAAGGCATCCGCCGTGGAACCCGCGAAGCCCGAAAGAATCCGGTTCTGGTACAAACGGCGCAGCTTGTTCGTGGAGGCCTTGATCACTTCATGGCCGAGTGTCACTTGGCCGTCGCCGGCCATCACGACGTGGCCATTGCGCCGCACACAAAGAATGGTTGTCGACTTGATAGGAGGGTGCATCGGGACTTCTCCATTCTCGCATAGGGCGGTTGCGGAGGTCCGCGCTTCCAGCGGGCAAGAGCATCCCCCACTAAGGTGCGGTGACTTCCCGAACTTCCAGCAGGGTGTTCTCTTCGATGGTGTCGTCGGGATGGCGAACGACTTGTTCTCCAGCTTCGAGGCCTTCAAGGATCTGGGCGGCCAGCCCATTGCGCTGCCCCACTTTTACTGCCCGCCGGCGGGCGCGGTTTCCGTCTTTCACAAATACAGCCCAGCCACCCTGATAACGAAAGATGGCGCTGGCGGGGACTTGCAGCACATCGTCGGCTTTCCAGACCACGAAGCTTGCTTCCACGCGGTAGCCGTCGCCCAGGCGCTGCCATTCCTCCTCCGGGGATGTAATGGCGGCGATCACGCGCACGCGCTGCTCCTCCACGCCCAGGGCGGATACCTTCGTGAATGCGGTGGGCTCCACGGTGCGCACTTTTCCTTCGAGTGGCGCCTCGCCTCCCCATCGCTCAAGAACCACTTCGGCGCCCGGCGGGATGCGGACGGCGTCGGCGGAGAGCACTTCCACTTCGATCTCGAGCGACCGCGCGTTGGCAAGCTCCACAAGGGGGTCGCCCGGGTTCACCGGACCCTCGCTCTTGTGCACCACCCGCAGGACGCGGCCTGCCACGGGTGCGGTGACCGGCACGAGATCACCCGGTGGGCGCAGGTCCATTCGCGTTGGCTGCGTTAACGCCACGCGCGCGGCATCCAACTCCGCGTTCGCCACGGCTACGGCGCGCTCGGCGGAAACGAGTGCGGCTTCCGCTCTCTGCCTATCCGCGCGGGCTTTGTCGAAAACTTCGCGAGCGAGATCGCCGGAGCGTTGCAGCTTCTCGACGCGGGAGTACTGCGTCTCCCAATAGGTGGCCTCCGCCCGCGCGGACGGGACGTGGCTCATGGCTTCCGCCAAGGCCGCTTCTGCTTGCCGCACGCGGGCTTCGGCCTCGGCGCGGGTGCGCGCGTCGAGCACCGGGGAGCGCCGCGCCTCGGGCTCTAGCACTACGATCAACTGACCGCGCTTCACGGGATCATCCACTTCGAGCCCGATGCGGCGCGCGAACCCGGCCACGGGCGGGGAAACGAGGAAGCGATCGGTCACGCGCGTCTTGCCCTCGTCCTCGATGGTCACGCGCAAGGGTGCGCGCGCGGCTGCGGCCACTTCCACGGCTACCGGCTGCTCCCGGAATCCATAGGCGACGAGGAGCGCGACCACCACGAAGACACCGATAATCCCCAACCATCGCTTCCAATGCACAGGCGGTTACTCCTTCGTTTTCAGAACGGCCACCAGGTCCAGATGATCGAGCTTACGCCGGACGATCAGGCCGGAGATCACGGCGGAGATCAGCACCACGGTGGCGGCTACTGCATAAGTGCTGTCATTCACGATAATCGGAATCCGGTACAAATCCGATTGCACCCCGGAGACGAACCAGGCAGATAATAGTTTGCCAAGCGAGAAGCCAAGAGGGATACCGGCAAGCGTGATCACCGTCAACTCTCCCAGCAGAATGAACGAAATTTCGCCGCGCGTGTAGCCAAGCACGCGCAGGCTGGCCAGCTCACGGCTGCGTTCGGAAAGCGCAATGCGGGCGCTGTTGTAGACCACGCCGAAGGCAATGCTCGCGGCGAGTATGGTGTTGAAGAACGCGAACACCAGCGCTTGGTTGGCCATCGTTTCCATGAAATTGCGCACGACATCGAGCCGGACCACCGTCCCGGCGACGCGCGGCGCTTCTTTCAACTCAGCATAGACGCCAGCATGCCGGTCTTCATCCACCGTGAAGGAGACGCCGGAGATGGCGTGCCCTTCCTGCATCATGCGGTTCAAGGCCGGGAGTTGCATGTATCCATAGACCCCCACCCATTCATTCACCACGCCGGTTACGGGGATCTGCCTCACTGGGCGATCGCCTTCGAGTACTTCCACCGTGAGTTGGTCACCGGGTTGGATCTTCAGGATCTTCGCGAGGTAATCCGTGAGGACGATGCCCTCCGGAGGCAACCGCACTTCCTTCTGTTGGCGGTTGAGGAGACGTTGCAGCTTCGCGTTTGGCGCGATGCCGCGAACCGACGTGCGGTACGAGCGGTGTTCAAAACGCAGGTTGGCGGGCACGGCGCGGAACGGCTCCGCGTAGCGGACGCCCGGGATGGCCTCGATCTCATGCAGCGCTTCGAACGAGGCAGGGTTGTTAAAGGTTACCGTCATGTCGTCGAGCTGGGCGACGCGGAATTGCATGTTCACCATGTAGTTCATGGCGTCCTGAAAGAATTGCCCGGTCACCAGAATGGCGCAGGCGAAGGAAACGCCGAGGATGGAGAAGGCGCTCTTGAACGGACGCCGCTCCAGATTACGGATGATCATCCGGCTGGGCTGGGAGAGCAAGCGGCGGATGCCCAGCCGTTCGACAATGCTCACCCGGTAGCGCGCGGGAGGGGCCGGTTGCATCGCCTCGGCGGGAGGCAGTTTGGCCGTACTCACGACGGCGTGGATAGCGCCCGCGACGGCGGCTGTGGCACAGATCAAGGACGCGGCAATTGCCACCTTCGGCTGAAGGCTGAACAGCATATAGGGGAAGCGGTAGAAGGTCATGTACATGCTCGCCATGCCGCTGCCCATCCACGTGCCCACGCCGATTCCGAGGATGGCGCCCACGGCGGTCACCATCAGAATCAGGCTGATATAGTGCCACACGATGGCGGCCGTCGAATAGCCGAAGGCTTTTAGGATGGCGATCTGTTCGCGCTGGGTTGCGACGAGGCGGGTGACCACGACGTTCAATAGGAACGCCGCCACCGAGAGGAAGATGAGCGGGAACATAAACCCCATCTGGCGGAGCTGCTTGAACTCCTCGGAGAGGTAGCGGTGGGAGGTTTGATCCTTGCGGCCATAAGCGCCCAGGGACCCATAACGCCGCAGGAGGCGATCGACGGCATCGATCACGTCCGCTTCGTTCGCGCCTTGGCCGAGACGCATTACGGCGTTATTGAACGCACCATCCATGTCGAACGCGGCCTCGAGCGGACGGCGCGCCATCCAGAAAATGCCGAACGTGGCGAAATCCGGAATGAGTGCGCCCGGCTGCACCTGGTAAATGTATTCCGGCGTCACGGCGACGCCCACGATATTCAGCCGCCTCCGCCTGCCGTTGATGGTGGCAAGCACGTGGCTCCCAGGCTCGAGTTTATGCGCGATCGCAAACGCCTCGCTGATGATGACCTCGTTATCCTTTGTGGAATCAACCAAACGGCCGCGCTTCAGATAAAGCTGATTCAAGAGAGGCTGGCCATGGTCCGGCACGGAGACAATCTCCGCGCTCGCGGGGCGGCCAAACCCTTCCACCTCCACATTCGCCGCGGCGATCACGCGGG
>JADYZL010000295.1 GCA_020853155.1 Bryobacterales bacterium | reverse complement strand
TGGTGAAGATGCACCAGACGCTGAGCGAGCGCACCGTCTATCTGCGCTATCTGCAAACCTTGAAGCTGGATCAGCGCATCGCCCACGAGCGCTTGCAGCGCATCTGCTTCAACGACTACGACCGCGAGTTGGCTCTTGTCGCCGAACACCGCGTCGCGGAGGACGAAACGGAGATCCTGGGCGTGGGAAGGCTCCGGAAAGACCGTGCGACGAACGGCGCCGAGTTCGCCGTCCTGGTCACCGATTCCGCGCATGGCATGGGTCTCGGCACAGAGTTGCTGAAGCGGCTGATCGGCATCGCCAAGGACGAAAAGCTCGAATATGTGGCGGCGGAGATTCTAGCGGAGAACTTCGCCATGCAGCGCATCTGCGAGAAACTCGGCTTCAAGCTGAAGCGCCAGTTGGACGACGATACGGTGACGGCGCTCCTGCGCTTCTGACGCGCGGCGCGCCCGCCGATCCGTCCTGGCAGCGGCCATGGTGCAACGGTCCGGGAAGTGCTTGCTATCCTGAGTAGGAAATCGTTTCGAAACTCTGCAAGCACTTCTCATCATGGCCCTTCGACTCTTCAATACCGCCAGCCAGCAACTGGAGGACTTCACTCCACTGAACCCGCCCACCGTCCGCATGTATACCTGCGGACCCACCGTCTACAACTACGTGCACATCGGCAACTTCCGCACGTTCGCCTTCCAGGACATTTTGCGGCGCTGGCTCGCCTACCGCGGCTATCATCTGGACCACGTGATGAACATCACGGATGTGGAAGACAAGATCATCCGCGGCGCCATGGCGGAGAACAAGAGCCTGCGCGAATACACGCAGCAGTACGAGGATGCATTCCTCGAAGACTCGGCCACGCTGCGCCTGCAGAAGCCAGAACGAATCGCGCGCGCCACCGAGCATATCGACGAGATGGTCGAGGCGATCCAGGCCCTCACGGAGGGCGGGCATACGTATGTGAGCGAGGGCTCCATCTACTTCCGGATCGCCACCTTTCCGCGCTATGGCCGCCTTTCGCGGCTGCATGTCGAGGGGATGCAAGCGGGCGCCCGCGTGGATATGGACGAATACGAGAAGGACGATGCGCGGGATTTCGTACTGTGGAAGGCCCAGCGCGACGGCGAGCCCGGCTGGGACACGCCTCTGGGGCCGGGGCGTCCGGGTTGGCACATCGAATGCTCCACGATGGCGAACAAGTATCTTGGCGACACGCTCGATATTCACACTGGCGGGATTGACCTCACCTTTCCCCACCATGAGAACGAGATCGCACAGGCGGAGTGCATCTCGCACAAGCAGTTCGTGCGCTACTGGCTGCATGCGGAGCACCTCATCGTCGAGGGGCAGAAGATGTCGAAATCGCTCGGCAACTTCTATACGCTGCGGGACGTGCTGCAGCGGGGCTATTCGCCGGAAGCCATCCGCTACCGGCTGACGGCGGTGCCGTATCGCAACAAACTGAACTTTACCTTCGCCGACCTGGACGCGGCGGAGACGGCGATCGACCGCTTGCGGAATTTCGCGCTGCGCCTCGAAACCGGCAAATTCAAGGAAGGCAAGTGCCCGGAAGTGGAAGCGCGCATCGCGCGGGCGCGCACCGAGTTCGAAACGGACATGGACGACGATCTGAACACCGCCGGAGCATTGGGCGCGATCTTCGAGTACGTCCGTGAAACGAACGCCGCGATGGATAGCGGCGAATTCTGCGCCGGCAACGTAGAGGACGCAAAGGCATTGCTGAGCGCGTTCGACCGGATCTTCGACGTACTGACGCCCACGCCCCGCGAAGGATCGCTGAGCGATGCCGAAGTCGATGCCCTGATTGCGGAACGGCAGCGTGCCCGCATGGAGCGCAATTTCAAGCGCTCCGACGAAATCCGCGACGAACTGGCCGCACAGGGGATCATCCTCGAAGACACCCGCGATGGCATCCGCTGGAAGCGGAAATAATTCCCCACGCAAAAGGCGGCGCGGCCAGCCCCAGCCCTTGGATCGATAAGCGCCATGCCTGGAAGCATCTCGGACAGATCGTCGCCCTACTCAACCATCCAGCGAACAAGCATGGACCGATCTGCACGCGAAGATTTTGCGGCTTACCGTGAGGCTGTCATCTGGATGCCTCTTCTCCCGTACCCCGCTACAGACACTTTCCGCATTCCAATAGCCGCCGTCCGCCGTCATTGCAGCGGACTTCCCCGTGTTGCTTCTTCCACCCCCACCCTCGGCAGCGGCTTCCGGTGATACCCAAAAGCGCGGGGAACCATTCGCGCGAGACGGAGTCTATGCCTATTGGAGCCTCTCATGCACTTCCACAATGCGTGGCTGATGAGCTTGCTGTCTTTATTGTTTACGGCGCCGCTCTGGAGCCAAAGCGCCGCGCCATGGGATGCGGCGCGAAGGGCGAATCCCCCAGGGGTTTCTTCTTCTTTGCGCTTGCTGGACGCGGGCCCGTTCCCTGCCGGAAGTGTGCTCCGCGCGGAGTTTCGCTTCGATCCCGGCGGCACGACCCCACCCGGCGAGCCGAGTCCTGTTTCCTGGAGCCGCCACGGATTCCTGCTGGACCCCGCCGGCGCATTCCCGAAGAATCGGAGCCACCCCTGCGGCACGATCGAGGAGCCATGCGGCAACCGGTACGCGAGGTCCCTCCACGCTCCGAGAGAGGGTCCCATTGTGTATTTGGCCGACCAACTGCCCCCGCTTGCTCCGGGACGGTATCGCGTGGCCATGTTGATGCTCCAATCCGTGCGGAGTCAGAGTGCGGGGGGCCCCCCGGTTTACGGATTCGGGAATCCCCGCGTCTACGCCGTCTCGAACACGGTAGAACTGGAAATCATACCCGCGACGGAGGAGTGGATTCGAGAGACCGTGGATGCCGCCCTTCGCATTCTGGACGATACCGAACTCTCGCGCAATCCGGAGGGACGGGAAGCCCGTGAGCGGGCGGCGAAGCAGATCGCGCACATCGACGACCCCTACGCGTGGAATGCGGCAATCTCGCGCATTGCGCCGTATCGCTCAGATCAGAGCGAGGAGAGCCTCTTGCGATCCACGCGCCACGCGGATCTGTGCAGTTTGCTTCAACGGCGACTTCGCGATCCCGCGCAGACGGTGAACTATTCCTTTTTGAATGCCCTCGAAACAAATTGCACTCTCATGCAAGTGGAATCCCCTCCCTACGTTGTTTCGAATCCTCATGGGCGCCCCCCGAGTTCCGGAGAACTGGCCGCCCGGGAATATTGGCGGCGCCGGAACGAAATCAGCGCGGGGATCCGGGAGCGCGCGCTGGAGGCGCTTTCCGGGACGCTGGCAAGCCGCGGCGGAGAATCATGGCTCACATCATTAAGCCTCCTGATCGAACAGGCCCGGGGGTTGCGGAGCGCCTCCCCCACTCGGTCGGCGCCCTCGTGGTTTGCGTCCGTTCAGAAAGAGTTCGCCCGCGGATACCCTTCTGTGGATTTGGACGAGCGCTGGCGGTTGCTGACTGAGTTCGTGAATGTGTCGCCCGCCGGCGCATGGACACAGGTGGTGCTTGAAGGCGAGATGGCTTCCTGGAAGCC
This sequence comes from Bryobacterales bacterium, assembly GCA_020853155.1. Taxonomy (GTDB): domain Bacteria; phylum Acidobacteriota; class Terriglobia; order Bryobacterales; family Bryobacteraceae; genus JACTMJ01. The sequence continues at coordinate 1,198 of JADYZL010000295.1, read as the reverse complement.
TGGCGGTTTTCGCGCGTTGCCGAATGCCGCCTTCCGCTTCCTCGCTTCACTGGACCCCGTGCGCGCCAGGGAGATCATCGCCTCGGAGTTAGAGAAGCCCACGACGTGGATGGAGGCTCGGGCGTTGGAATACCTCCCTCCCGCCGAAGCTTCGTTCAGCGATGAACAATTGCTGGACGCGTTGCAATTGGCGCGGGAGAATGGCGGATCGGCGGAAGCCTTGCGCGCCGCCGCCATCGCGCGGTATGCGTCACCCGCGGTGGCCGGCCGTGTCCGGGGGCTTTATATCGAAGGCGGCTCGCGCTGCCAGCCCGAACTCCTGGCCTACCTCATCCATGCCGATCCTAACTTCGCGGCCCTCGTGATTCGAGATCATGAGCGGGACATGGAGAAGGAGCCACCCTCTTGCTGGAAGTCGATCGTGCAAGAAACTCCAAAGCTTGCCAACTCGCCCGTGCTGGAGGAATACGTTAGCGCGTACCTGATGCACCGCGAGGTTTGGGTGAAGCGAACCGCCGCCGAGGCCCTTAGCGCGCACGGCACTTCAAAAGCGCGCGAGTCTCTCTTGGCTGCGCTTCGCCAATTCCACGAAGATTGGAATGGACGGCGCCAGGAGTTGGAGAAGACCCCCTTGGTCATGGAATTCGAGAGCCATCTGGCGTCGGCGATCTTGAATGGCCAGCAGTGGTTCTCCGACGAAGCGGAGATCCGCGCCGTACAGCAACTATGCATCTCCGCGTACTGCAAGCAGATAGTCGCCAGTCTGCTGGCCAGCGCCGCGAAAGCACCGCTTCCGATTGTGCTCCAGTACTCCGTGGACGGCTTCACCGGGTGGTTCGCGCAGTACGGCTACAGGACAGAGGCGACGCCGGATCGCATCCTGGAAAAGTTAAGCCAGTTTCCCCAAGGAACCGCCGTGCATTTGAAGCTGGAGGGCCTGCAAGGAAGTGAATGGGAACGCAAAATTCGAGCTGCAGTGACGAAGATGGGATTCACTGTGTTGCCGCAATAGGCCGCGTCGAGCGGGGGGCGGGGGATGCTGGGTACTCAGGAAAGCCGCGAACGCTTGAGACGAACAAGCAACGGATCAACCGGCTCTCTTCTCAAGCGTCCTATGGACGGCTTCCGCCATGCGCTTCTGCCGCCCGGCGACTTCCCGCATGATGGCGGCGGCGCGCTGCCTGGCCCGGTAAGGCTG
>JADYZL010000294.1 GCA_020853155.1 Bryobacterales bacterium | reverse complement strand
GGGTGGTTCCCATATTTTGTAACTGGCGAACCTGCCGGAGCGTCCAATGATTGCCGGTCATCAGACCCATCCGGCTCCTATCCCTTGGCGTGCGTTTGCCGGTCTCGTGAAGTTTCGATTTGGACAGTGCTATGAGCGAAGCGCCTCAATCCCCGAATTCGCGGCTTTACCAGCATGACCCGCTGGATAGCTTGCTTGTAGAAACCGAACGAAAGTCCCTCTTCGGCAGGATTGCGGGAAGCCTGCGCGATGTTTTCGCTCCCGAGAAATTGCCGGCGCTCGATGTCACGTCGAAACCGGTCGCCGTGAAAGGGGTGGGTGACAACCGGCCAGTCTGGATGCGGATCCGGGAGAACTTGGCCGACGTCCTTCACACCCAGGAACTGCCTGCCGACATCACCTCGAAACCAATTTCCATCCACGACGAGCTTACCGAAGCGCGGATGCCCTTCTGGAAGAGCCTGGCCCACAACCTGAAGGATCTGGTGGCGCCGGAGAAATTGCCGCCGCTGGAACTCACCTCGAAGCCGGTAGCTGTGAGAAGCATGTGGAACAAGTCGGAGTATTCCGGCAAGTCCCGTGCGATTTCCATGACGGTTCACATCGGCTTGGTCCTGGTTGGTTTGGCGCTTGGTACGAACGAGACCGTGCAGCAAACGGTGAGGGAAAGCGTCAGCTTGGTAGCGCCGAATCTCGAAGCCTACATGCCGGCGGCCGCGCAGCCAAAACCGGCTGGCGGCGGCGGTGGCGGTGGCAATAACAATCCGCTCCCGGTGAACAAGGGCAAACTGCCCAAGGCATCGATGAAGCAGTTCACTCCCCCGAGCCAGGAAATCCTGAACCCAAATCCGAAGCTCGTGATGGAGCCGACGGTGATCGCGCCGCCGGATGCCCCGCTGCCGCAAGTGAATATGGCCAATTACGGTGATCCCCTTTCGGGCGTGATCGGCGGGCCGCCCTCGAACGGGCCCGGTTCTGGCGGGGGAATCGGTACCGGCCGCGGAACCGGCGTTGGCGCGGGCCGGGGCGCGGGCGTAGGTGAAGGCGAAGGCGGCGGCTTTGGCGGCGGCGTTTTTCGCGTGGGCGGTGGCGTGACGAGCCCCGTGCCCGTGTACAAGATCGAGCCCGAGTATTCCGAGGAAGCGCGGAAGGCGAAGTATCAGGGCACCGTGGTGCTTTCGGTAATCATCGACGCGACCGGCAAGCCCACCAATCTCAAGGTGGTTCGTCCGCTGGGCCTTGGCCTGGATGAGAAAGCGATTGAAGCGGTTCGCAAGTGGCGCTTCCGCCCCGGCACCAAGGAAGGAAAGCCGGTTGCGGTCTACGCCACCATCGAAGTGAATTTCCGTCTCCTTTAGGGCATTTCGCGTTTCATTTGCATTGGGCGGCCATCCCTAGCCGGATTGGCCGCCCTTTTTCATCGGACACAACTCAGTGGAAGCACAATCTCTGCCCTTCAAGCACCCGCAGCGCGCCCACGGGCGCGTGGGGCTTCCGCGGCGGCGGGTGGCGAGTTCACCCCGGGCATCGTGGAGTTGGCCATCGCGGCGGCCGCCATCGCCGTGGGGGCGGGCGTCGCATCCGGGAACGAATGCTCTGTCTTGGACCACCGCAACCGACGCCGAGTGGTTCTGGCTTCAAGAAAACGGTGAATGGCCGAAGCCGTAGCCTGGGCGTTGATCGCCGTGCTCAACACCATGCGCAGCGGCACACCCAGCGCGAACCGGAAGCCGTAGACCCGGCTCACGAGAAACATTCTTACGGCGATACGCTCCACGGCAAGCAGCGTACACGCCGCATAGAGCTTGTCCGCTCCTGGGATAGACCCGGCCAACCACAGCCACGGGCCGAGGAATGTGCTTTCCGGGGCCACCCATGCGATCGCGCTCAGAGCCAGCAGCACAAGCGCCGCCAGGCTGAGCGGATTCCCCCACAGCCCCTTCCGATCCCGCCAGAACCAATAGGAGCTGCTTCTCTTGAGCGGCCAGCCATGGCGTTCCCAGGACTGCAGGCATTGGCCGCTGATCCAGCGCGCCCGCTGCCGCACGGCGGCGCCGAAGGTGCGGGGAAAGTACTCGCGCGTCGCCAGCAGATCCCCATACTTGCGCGTGAAAGGGAGCAAAATCTGGGGGCAGCCCGCTTCCGCCAGCTTCATGCCAAGCTCATAATCCTCGGTGAGGCAATCGGGATCGAAGAGGAGGCCGTCTTGTGCATCGCGCAGGGCATCCAGGTACTCGCGGCGGATGGCCGTGCCGACCCCGTTCGAGGGAAGAAAGGCTCCGGCATCCTGCCGCAAGCGCATATCGCGCGAGAGAAACTCGGCGAATTCATCGCAATAGACGCCATGAACCCATTCAGCAAGTCGCGTTGGAAACGGCAGAACGGGCACCTGAACCATCCCGTAGGACTGCGCATACCAGTTCACAAGTGCGAGGGACGACGGATGCAGGGTGTCCTCGGCGTCGTGGAGCATCACGAGTTCGTGGTGGGCGGCGCCTCTCCATTCCCGATCCTCGATATGGCGGTAAATGTGGTTCAGGCAATCCGCCTTGGAGGTGGGCCCGGGGCGCGAACAAACCACCACATGCACGTTTGGATGCCGCAGGGCGAGGCTTCGCGCGGCGGTGATGGTGGCATGGTCATTCGGATAGACTCCCAGAAAGAAGGCGGAATTCCGGTATTCCAACTGGCGGAGATTTGTTTCCACCATCGCTTCGATTACCTTGGCTTCCTGCCAAAGCGGAACCATGATGGCGATGCGCGCCTGCGGGAGACGCTGGAGGAGGGCGTGGTCCGGCAACTCCTCCTCGTTCCCGCGCTTGCCCCGGCGATGCCGCAGGGCACCCCAGACCATACGCAGATCGACGCTCAGGTCGTCCAGACCGCTGATCAGGAAGTAGAACGCCAGGTAGAACAGCAGCAATTGGACAATGAAACTCATCGATTCTGTTCGGGCACGCGCGGGCAAACCACGACGCAGCACCGCTTCGTATAGAGAACAAGTGGTGCATCGGGGTGAAAACTCTCCAATCTTCAGAGAGTTGCGCCAAAATGAAACGCGAGAGGGAATAGAAGCGAGCCAAGCGTCCTGTGGATGGAACACACGGGAGCCCATCCAGACGTGCGAGAGCGGGAGGCGAGAGACAGCCTATGCCCGGCAGCTACCTGCTCAACTTGTCGACGATCCCCAGCACAAGGTTACCCACGGTGCGGAGACTTTCCGGAGCGAGCTTATCGATCGTATCGCCGTCCGTGTGCCACCAGGCGTGCCGCGGCCCATACGCGAAGTCGATGAGATTGAGTACGGGCACTTTCAGCCTGGCAAACGGAATGTGGTCGTCTTCGAGCGCCGAGGGATGGCGATCAAAGAGATCCGGGCGCCCCTGGGCGGCCGCCACTTTCACGGCGAGATCGAGCAATGCTGCGGTGGAATTGTACTCGAGGGCGAGATTGAGGTCCCGGTCTCCGATCATGTCCACATTAATCAACGCGCGGATGGAACTCAGCTTTCCTTCGCGGGCCATTTGCGAGGCCAAATACCGGCTGCCATAAAGGCTGTCGGTCTCTGACCAGTCACCGACAGCCTCTTCGCCGTCAAAGAACACGATCCAGATTTCCGGATTGCCCGGCCTTGCCTGTCGCTTCGAGAGCACGGTGGCGAGTTCGAGCAGCAGCGCGGTGGAGGAGCCCGCGTCGTTCGCGCCCACGAACTTGAACTCTGCGAAGCGCTTGGTGTCGTAATGCCCGGTGAGCAGAATGCGCCGGCTGGGGTTCCCCGGGATCTTGGCGATGAGGTTCACCATCGGCACGTCCCCGTTTGGAGTATGGGCCGTGAAGGATTGTCGCTCCACCGTCAGCCCGTCTTTCCCGAGTTCCCCGGCGATGTAATGCCGCAGGGATTCGAGGGCGGGGGACCCGGAAGGCCGGGGTCCAAAGGAAACGGCCTTGCGGGCATGGGCCATGGCGCGGTTCCCATCTACGCCGGCGGTGGTTTGGCCCGCGAGGGCAAGCGGTGTCGCGCCGCAGAGGGCCGCGAGCAGCAAAGCGACGGCGCCGCTCCGCCAGGCACGCCGCGCCCTCAAAAGGCCTGAAAAAAATGGATAGTGCATTTACTTCGGTTCCGCCTCCACCATCAGTACGGACCCGGCGTGGCAAACGGATTCCACCAATCCAATGGGCAGCATCAGTAAAGCGAATGCTCCATAGAGCAGGTCCAACGGAAGGGTTTCCCAGGAACGAAGCCGGGGTGCCGCGCGCCGCGCTTCCGGATCCAGTTGTGGCAGCAGACTGGTGGCCCAGACGCTTGCGTTCAGCATGGGGAAAAAGTGTGTGCGCCGCGTGATCCGAAATCCGGCGAAATCCAACAAAACCTCAAGGTCTATTGCCCGGAAGGCATATCGCGCGCAATCTCCTTCCAACCCCGCCCATTGAGAACCCGTGACCAGGAAGGCCCAGGAGCCGGAATCGAATGTCTGGATCACAATACGGCCGCCGGGCTTCAGCAATCGCCTCGCGGCGTGGAGCCACGAAACGGGATCCTCATCCTGTGCCAAACCGCGCAGCCGGCTGACAACATCGAATAGGGGCGCGCGAAGGGGAGGCTCCGCCGGGTCCGCGACCACCACGGGGACGCCCTGACGATGGTATGCGTGGATCGCCTCGTTCGGGCTCCCGACTACCGAGAGCGACCGGGCGTCCCGCTGCTCCAGCGCGCGGGCGATGGTTCCGTCGCCACCACCGCAATCGAGCACCACGCCATCGGATTCCTTTCGAAAAAGCGCCTTGGCGAGGAACCGCAATTTCGGGCGGCGTGCCTGCGTGAGAAGGAACCGGTAAAAGCGATCGGAGTGCGACATCCGGGGACCCGAGAAATGCAGTGCATCCATCAACGTGGGTGTCCGGCTGTGTGAGGAGTCGCCAAGAATGCGCAGCAGACGGCAGCGGCCGCAGGCGATCAGAGTGCGGGGAGCGCTCATCCGCCCTGTTCGGAGAACGGACTCGAAATCCGCTGAGTTGCAAGCCGGGCACAACCCCGTCGATGTAGCCGAAACGGGCTCCGCCGCCGCCTCCGTTTGGGGTGCTGCCACTGCCGCCAGGCCGCCGATCGCTACCGATACTTTCTGCATTTTCGACGTAATCTTATTATCTCGAAACAAGTGGATGCCGTGTTCGCGACTAAATCATTGCTTCTAAAGGTGCGGGGCGAGAAAATGGATCAAGTGGCGGTGTCTGGCATCGAAGAGAATATGATCCGGGAAGGATTCGCATCCGCAGCCGGATATTCAGACAGGCTCCACCGGTCAAGGACGAACGGGTACATTTGCCTTTCAGGGAATCAGATTCATGGCTAGTCTTGGCGAAAAGCTAAAAGAAGCACGGCTCAAGCAAGGTCTCTCGCTCAACGAGATCGCCGATAAGACGCGGATCCAGACTCATTTCCTCGAAGCGATCGAGCACGACAAACTGGAGAAGATCCCGGGTGATTTTTTCCGCAAGAGCTTCGTCCGGCAGTATGCCTCGACGCTCGGCCTCGACCCGGATGAATTTGAAACCACCACCGAGATTCAGTTTGGCTCGTTCGGCGCGGGAAGCACCGCACTGCAAGAATCCCTCCCGCTGCCGGAGCAGCCGGACCTGCCGCCACTACCGTCTTTTGGGAACCAAGGTACCTTCGCTTTTCGCCAGGTTTTTTTGTCCGTCGGCCTCCTCGTCGGGGTGATCGCCGTGTGTGCCGTTGCGTACATGATCTGGGAAGATTTTCAGACTCGCGAGCGGAATGCCTCTAGCGCCGCTCAAGTGTCCCAGCCTGCCGAAAGCCCGGCCACTCCTGCCGCCCAAGCGGAACCGGTATCCCCGGAAGCGCCCACCAGTACGGCGGACGCGAGTGGAGCGAGCCTCACCGCCACGCCACCAGCCGCGGAGGCAGCGCCACCTGCGGAGCCGGGCGTCACCACAGCAACTCCCATCGCCCCGGCAACCCCCACAGCCACGCCTTCGGGAGCCGCCGCGCCATCCGAAGCGGCCACAGCCGTAGCCACTCCTCCACCTCCCGCCGCGGCATCTCCGGCCACCGTCCTCGGCAGCGGTAGCCGGGAGATTCGCCTCTCCGCAAACACTCTCACCTGGGTGCGGGTGCGCGACGGGGAGAAGACGGTTTACGTAGGGACGATCGATGCCGGCCAATCCCGTGTGATCCGGGTGGGCGAAACGGCGCAGATTCTCACGGGCAATGCGGGCGGCTTGAGCGTGACCTGGCAGGGAAGCGATGTAGGCAAGATCGGGCCTGTGGGCCAGGTGCGAACCGTAACGCTCACTCCCGAGGGCGTCAGCATCCAGGCGCCCGCCCCAAAGACGCCGCCGGAAGGCCGTGGCACGACGGGGTCGCCCGGAGTGGAGCGTTAGGGAGGGGGCGCTTCGTTAGGTGGATCCGCTGCGGTGTGCTTCTCCGGCTTGCGCGGAAGCCGCTGCTCGAACCATGGGGTCAGCGCACGTAGCCGGATCGGGCGTTTCACGGCGCGTCCGCGCGCCCTTGCCTGGCGGGCTATCAACAGTAGACGCTGGCGATGTTCCGTCTCCATCGCCAACAGTTCCCGGCGCCGGTGCGTTTTCACGTTGAGATCGAGTTTGCTCCAGAACCGCAGGAAGTATTGCGTGCCGGATACCAGGGCAAAGCCCACCATCAGCCACATCATCGCGAGTGCCGGCCAGCGCAGAGACTCATGCTGGATGCTGAGAATCAACAGCACCACTGCAAGAATCTGGGAGACCATCTTCGACTTCCCGAGTTCGCTCGCCTGAATCGTGAATCCTTCGGCCGCCGCGATGGAGCGCAGCCCGGTGACGGCGAACTCCCTGCCAACCACGACAATCACCATCCATGCGGGAACCACGCGCACTTGCACGAGTGCGATGAGAGCCGCCGAAATCAGCAGCTTATCCGCGATCGGGTCGAGCAGCGTGCCCACGGTGGTCACCTGCTTCCAACGGCGCGCGAGATACCCATCGAGGAGATCGGTCAGCCCGGCGATCAAAAAGACGGCGAGAGCCGCGCTCTCATTGGACAATCCGTGGCCCCAAACGGAAATCCCCAGATCCTCCTGCACCAGAAGCGCCACGAGCAGTGGGACGAAGAAGATTCGCAGAATGGTGAGGAAGTTTGGGATGGTGGCCTTGCGCACGGAAAGATCCCGCTCGCTGGATGCGGGCCTTACGCCATGCGCCGAAATGGGGGAGCCCTCCGCCATAAGCTATCCCGGAGCCCGCTCCCTTGCGAATCCACGTGGGAACGGCGTCACCGCCATCAGTGTAAGCGATTCAGGAGCCCCTGTGTTCGTCGCACGCGAGTCTGCCTCGCTCCAGCCAAGCGCCGGCGGTGTGCAACGCAACGAAGACTACTCGGCGCGAGGTCCGGCGCCCGTTTGTTCCTCGACGAGATATGGGGTCAAAACCCGGATTAGCGAGGCTGGCGCAATCGCCTCCATCTCGCATCCGTCGGGCGTGTATTCCCGGTGCAGCACCTGCGCGGCAACATGCACCGCGTTCACCTGCGCCGCGGCCTCGTGGGGGAAGTGAAAGCGGACCCGGCGCAATGGATCGTATGGCAGCATCTCATCGAGCCGGGTGAGCAATTCCTCCAGCCCCGTACCATTGATGGCGGAAACGGCGATGCAGTGTGCCGATTCCGGTTCCGCGCTAAATCGCTGGGCGAGCAAACTTCCGCCATCCGGGAGGAGGTCCGTTTTGTTGAGCGCCAGGATTCGAGGGATGCCGCCCGCCCCAATCTCCTTGAGCACTTCGTTGACATGGGCGGCATGAGCCGCCGCATGCTCCGAGGAGGCATCCACCACATGCACGAGGATGCTGGAACCCGCGGCTTCTTCGAGCGTGGCTCGAAACGCCTTCACGAGGCTGATGGGCAGGTTGCGAATGAACCCCACGGTGTCGCTCAGCAGAACCCTGCGGCGGGAGGGTAGCGTGAGCGCTCGCACTGTGGGGTCCAACGTGGCGAAAAGGCGGTTATCGGCCAGCACGCCCGCCCGCGTAAGGGTGTTGAATAAGGTCGATTTGCCCGCATTCGTATAACCCACAAGGGCAGCCGTGGCGAGGGGTACCGAAGCGCGCTTCGCCCTCTGGACGCCGCGCCCGCGCCGGACCGCTTCAAGGTCCGTTTCCACTTTCCGCATGCGCCGGGCGATCTTGCGGCGGTCCGTTTCCAACTGTGTTTCACCGGGGCCGCGCGTGCCAATGCCTCCACCCAGGCGAGACATCTCCGCGCCACGCCCGGCAAGGCGCGGCAAGAGATAATCGAGTTGCGCCAGTTCCACTTGCAGTTTGCCCTCGCGCGTTTGGGCGCGGCCGGCGAAAATGTCGAGGATGAGTTGCGTGCGGTCAATGACCTTCGCGCCGAGACGCCGCTCCAGATTGCGCTGCTGCGTTGGCGAGAGTTCCACATCGAAAAGAAACACGCCGATTTCTTCGGTCTCGCGCAGCAGGGCCAGTTCCTCAACCTTGCCCGCACCGATCAGAGTGGCGGCGTTCGGTGTGTTCAGATGCTGGATGGTGCTGTGAACCACCTCCGCCCCGGCGCTTCGGGCGAGTTCTCTCAACTCCTCCAACGATTCGGAAGCGGAGTACGCCAAGGCCGGATCCTCCGGCGCGGCGGACCGGCGAGCGAATTCCAACCCGACCAGAACCGCGCGTTCCGCCGGGGGATTCTGCCGGGATCGATTGGATGGCATCCGTATTCTTTAGGGGGCTCCGGGGCTAGCCTTCGTTCGGCACGCCCGGCGCGCCCACGGGTCCAGCCGGGGCGCCAGCCCCCTGGGAAGCCCCGGGACCTTGCGGCGAACCGTGCATGTGGCGGGACACGACCACGGTCGAAATGGCGTGTTTGAAGATCAACTGTTCCTGGTTGTTGGTTTCGAGGATGACGGAATACTTGTCGAAACTCTTGATGCGCCCGGAAAGTTTCACTCCGCTGGTGAGGTAGATCGTCAAAAAGATCTTCTCTTTGCGCGCGTTGTTCAAAAATGCTTCTTGTATGTTTTGCGCAGTCTT
>JADYZL010000293.1 GCA_020853155.1 Bryobacterales bacterium | reverse complement strand
GGAGTAGTTTCAGATGGATGTCACGCCTGGCATTGTCCAAGATGATGGCGTGACCGTAGATGACTTCACTTGTCGTCATCGCACATCACCTCCTAGGTAGCTCTAGTACTTTTTTGGCATAGTTCGAGGGTAATTACAAGCCAATTGCGCCAGCCGCATCCGAAATCCTTGCGAACCGGCGAATCCCATAACTAGCAGGGTTAACCCGTGCTGCATTCCGATCTCAACGGATACGAAATTGCCTTCAAAATTCGCATCCCGCCCCGCCATCCCGGAACCGAATTGCCGCGTCTCATCCGTCGCCCGGCTCTTCAGTGCGCCCTCTTGCTAGCGCCTTCTCATTCCGCTTCCTTCTCCCGCCTGAATCCCGATCCGATTTGTCCGGGATGGTATCATTACCCTTAGTTCCAGGGATGATCGTCCACGCCCAAACCGTTGTCATTCCGTCGTTCCGCCTCGAATGCGGCGCCACGCTCGCACCCGTATCCATCGCCTACGAAATGTATGGCGAGTTGAACGACGACGCCTCGAATGCCATCCTCGTCGAGCACGCGTTTACGGGCGACGCCCACGCTGCCGGCATCAGCGAATCCGACGGCAAGCCCGGCTGGTGGGACCGCATGATCGGCCCCGGCAAAGCCTTCGATACGAACCGATATTGCGTCATCTGCACCAATGTCCTCTCCGGCTGCCGCGGCACCACAGGCCCCTCGTCCATCAGCCCGGAGACTGGCCGCCCCTATGCGATGAGTTTCCCGGCAACCACCATCGGCGACATGGTCCGCCTCCAGAAGGAGCTCCTCGATCTCCTGGGGATTCACCGTCTTCTCGCCGTATCCGGCGGCTCCATGGGCGGCATGCAGGTACTCGAATGGGCCGTCAGTTTCCCGGACCGCGTGCTCTCCGCCATCCCCATCGCCAGCACCGGCCGCCACAGCGCGCAACAGATCGCCTTTAACGAAGTGGGCCGCCAGGCCATCATGTCGGATCCCGATTGGAACGAAGGCAACTACTACGATGCGGACCCGCCCCGCCGCGGGCTCGCTGTCGCACGCATGGTCGGCCACATCACCTACATGAGCGACGAATCCATGCGCGAGAAGTTTGGCCGGCGGCTTCGCGAAAAAACCTTGCTCGAACCCGGCGATGCCGACGTCTTCGAAGTGGAAAGCTACCTGCGCCATCGCGGCAATCAGTTCGTCAACCGGTTCGACGCCAACTCGTATCTCTACATCACCAAGGCGATGGATTCCTATGATCTCTTCGCGGCGGATAACCTCGCGAACCTGAACGAGTCCGGCACCCGCTTTCTGCTTATCAGCTACACATCGGACTGGCTCTACCCCAGCTATCAATCGCTCGAAATCGTCAACCTCCTGCGCAGCCGCAACCACGACGTCGCCTATGTGGAACTGAGTTCCAACTACGGCCACGACGCCTTTCTCGTCGATGTGGCGCAGCAAACCGAAGTCGTTCACGGCTTCCTTTCGAGCGTCAGCCGCAATCATCTGGCCCGTGCCGGCCGGGCACGCGCGCCGAGAGAGCGGGTGGCGCGATGAACGGGACGGCGGAAGCCCAGACTCATGGCATCGTGCCCTCCCTGCTGGGCCGCGAAGATTACACCATCATCAGCGCACTCGTGCCGGAGGGCGCCAAAGTCCTCGATGTTGGCTGTGGAGAAGGCGAGCTCTTGCACTGGCTCGTCGAGAATAAGGGAGTCGAGGGCCGCGGCATCGAACTCGAATCCGCCAAAGTCCACAAGGCCATTTCCAAGGGTCTTTCCGTCTACCAGGGCGACATCAACGCCGGGCTCACCGTCTACCCGGATAACGCCTTCGATGTCGTCGTGCTGAGCCAGACCTTGCAGGAAACCCAGCAACCCCGCCAGGTGATGCTGGAGATGTTACGCATCGGCCGTAAGGTAGTGGTTACGTTCCCGAACTTCGCCCACTGGAGCGTTCGGTTTTCCCTGCTCTTCCACGGCAAGGCGCCCAGAACGAAGTTCCTGCCCTATTCCTGGTACAACTCGCCCAACATCCGCGTGCTCTCCATTGGCGATTTTGAGGATCTGATCGGCGAAGAGAACTGGCGCATCGAACGCAAGATCTTCCTCGCCGGCCACCGCCGCATCACCCGCTGGCCCAACTTCTTCGCGGAAGTCGCCATCTGCCTCGTCACCAAAAGCTGAACTCCGCCGCTTCCGCGCAATTTACGCCTCCGGTCCGCCACCCGCCGGCGCGCTTGCTGCCGGCTCCGCGAACCGCGCCTCGAATGGAGACGAGCGTACAAAGCGCTTTCCGAGCCGGACCGTCGTCTTCATGCGCTTGAACGGCAGGAATCCCGCTCGCTCGATCCCCTTAATGGACCGCACGTTGTCCGGATCCACCGCGATTAGCACCGTCCGGACCTGCTCCTCCGCGAACAATGCCAGCAGGATGCGAAGCGATTCCGGATAGATGCCCCGCCCCCGAAACTCCGCCATCGTCCAGCAATCGTAGATCCCCATGCCATCCTCGCATTCGATCGATAGATGTGGATCCACATTCAGAACCCCGCGTGTGCTCCACGCCACATTGGCGAGCTGGTCTTCCACGAAGAATCCGTGGCATCGCTCCCCCGCCTCAAACCTTCCGCGAATGGCCTCCGGGTAATACAGCGCCTTGAAGTAGCGGAGCGCCACGAGTTCCTCAAAGCCCAGATCCTCGCGCCGAATCGGAACGCCCGCACCATGGGACAGCAGCGGCGCCTCGATGTGATAGATCAGATAATCGGTCCTGTCAATAAAAAGCTGTGTGAATCGAGACCCAACCCTCTCCAGAATCTGGCGAACCCCGCCATTCCGGTAATTGTAATGAACAGATCGAAGAACATTCGTAAAGACACGCTTCATCGTATTCCATTATCTATAAACCGCGTACCTCTTCTCACTCAGCACCCGCCCTGAGCGATCGTTCGAACTGGAGTGGTCCCCAAATGAGACCCAGAGCTGAGGGGGAAACATACAGTGAAAGGAGCGAGGGATGGATGTGTCCCCACGCGAGTACAGCCGGGAATTCAAGCTCCAACTGATGCGGGAGATCGATGCTGGCTAGCGCATCGCGGAAGTGGCGAGGCAGTATCAGATCAGTCCGCACATGATCGAGAAGTGGCGGGCGCTTTGGCGCGCGCAGGGCGAAGCAGCGTTTCCGGGGCGGGGAGGCCGTCGGCCGGGAGAACCCGCCGCGACCGAGTTGCGGATCGCCGAGCTGGGGCGCAAGATCGGCCAGTTGACGATGGAGAACGACTTTCTAAGCAACCACCGCCTTGAGGCGGTGGTTGCTTAGGGGAAACAGGCTCCGGGATGATCGCCTTGATGGAGTGTCAGCAGATCGTCAGAAGCTGAGACGAAGGCCGAACCGGAATACGCGTTCGTTAATGCCTTCGCGGCCCACGTTGCGTTCTCCGCTGATCTCCATGAACCGCGAGTTATTGACGTTTCCTTGCGGATTATTGAACTTCGGGGTGTTCGTTGCGTTGAATGCCTCTGCACGGAATTGGATGCCGATGCGCTCAGTCACTTCGAATGAGCGGAAGATGCCCAGATCCATGTTGAATGCACCCGGACCTGCGAGAGCATTCCAATCCATGTTTCCGAAGCGCACATCCGTGACCGTTTGGAAGTTTGACGGATCATAGAAGTGCTGCCCCGGACCAACTCCACCGGTCTTATGGATCTTGTCGTCAATGAGGTCCGCTGTGTTCCCGGTGGAGGGGAGCGCGAGCCGGTTGTCACCGGAAACCGTGAATGGCGAACCGGTAAAGTACACCATCACTCCGTTCAACTGCCAGCCACCAAGCAGCGCGGCCGCCACCCCTTGCTCCGCCCAGTGCTTTCCCTTCCCAAAGGGGAGCTCATACACGGAGTTGATCGAGAGGCGATGCCGCTGATCGAAGCTAGTCAAGGTGAAGTTGCGATCCCAAAATTCCAGCGCCCGGACGCACGGACTTCCGTCGGAATCATTGGCTCCGCAGACGCCCACATTCTGTGACCACGTCCAGGCCCCGTTGATCTGGAAGCCGTTAGTGAATCGCCGGTTCAAGCGGAACTGCATCGAATCATAGCGCTGCGTTCCGATTGGCGATACCAGGTTGGAGACAGCGGTCCGGCCAAAGGCCGCGTACAGGGGCCGGCCGGCGTTACCCGCGTTCATGACCTGTCCCGCGTTCAGATCCACGTAGCCCAGTTGACGGACAGAGCGAGTGGCGACGTAGCCAAGCTCCGCGGTAAGCCCGCCACCGAGTTCATGTTGCACCGTCGCGTTCCAGCTCTGGATGTATCCACGCCGGAAGTTGTCTCCGGTGAATACGGCGTTCACATTGATCGGCATTGGAATCCGCGGCGAACTCAGGTCCGGGAGCGGGAACTCCGGAATGCCATCTTCGAATTGGCTGATGGGCAGGAGCCCATTGGGAGACGGCTCATAGTAAGGGATGAGAATCGGATAATTGACGCGCAGAGGCCGGGCGAGGTTATAGGGATCGTAGGAGATTCCATACCCCGCGCGGAGGACCGTTCGTTCTGTCACCCGGTAGGCCACGCCAAGGCGCGGCGCAAACAGCTTCTTGCTCATTTTGGTGCCGCAATCTTCCGGAATGTCGCCAACCCCGCACATCAGCATCACATTCTCCTTTGGATCAAAGCGCTCAACGCCTCGACCCGGCCGGGTGGGCATGGGAAGGTATTCCCAGCGGACGCCGAGGGAGAGGCTCAACTTCCGCGTAGCCTGCCATTGATCTTTGAAATACATCGAAGACATGAACGTCTGGGTCTGGTAACTGTCCGGCACCAGAATGTTCTTGCCGCGAGCATTTACCTGACCGAGGAAGAAGCTCGCGAAGGCATTGTATTCGTTTGTTTTCGCGCCGCTTTGTGAAGTCGTGCCGTTTTGGAACTGGAATCCACCCGAGGCCGCAAAGGCACTCCCGCCGATGAATTCCGCTTGCGCATGATCCAATTGCTGGTCATAGAAGTCGAAACCAAACCGGATATTGTGGCTCCCCTTCATCCAGTTGAAGTTCGTCACATACTGAAACTGAGGATCCTTGCGGAAGTAGGGCATGTAGGCATTGGTGATGCCGATGCCCGAGAATCCGGAAATGGCAATCTGGGGCCAACCGCCTTCCGTTCTGCGCTTGCCATTCGTGCCCGGCAGCCCTAGAAAGTCAAGGCCGACGTTCTCATCCAAGCGGGGCTGTTCCGAGTTGGTGTTCATCTTCGTGTAGCCGAAATAGGCGTCCACAAGGAAGGTGGGCCTGATGCTGTAGGTTCCGGCGATCGTAAGGCTGTGCGTCCGCCCGGAGCCGTTTCCAACGTTACCGCCGGCGATCGGATCTCCGCCCAATTTGTCACCGAAGTTGGCGGCATTGAAGGCGCTGTAATCGAGGAAAGAGTACCGGACAAAGCTAGTGAGCCGGTCGGTCAGGTTGAAATTGAACTTAGAATCCAGCGTCTGCCGGTCAAAGCTAAAGGGTGCGGCGGCGAAATAGTTGTTCTGGGAAACCGCGCCAGCGATGTTCGCCGTTGGCCAAAGGGGAATGATCTTGCCCGAGACCGGATTCAGCCGCGCGAGCGGAATCTGGTTGTTTGTAAACGGCGTCCTGGCGATGTTGTTGTTGCCGTTGTCGATGGTCGTGTTGGGGTCGTAAATGATCCGGTTTTGCGAGTTGAGGAAATTCCCGCGCTTCATTTCCTCCGTGGGAACCGTACCCCGGCGCGTGGCGAAGAGCCGCTGCACGTTGGCATCATAGCTGAGGAAGTAGAAAATCTTGTTCCTCTTGATTGGGCCGCCAACGGTGCCGCCGAAATTGTTGAAGATCAACTTCGGGTTACGCT
Organism: Bryobacterales bacterium; assembly: GCA_020853155.1. Lineage (GTDB taxonomy): Bacteria > Acidobacteriota > Terriglobia > Bryobacterales > Bryobacteraceae > JACTMJ01. The sequence goes on along the minus strand of JADYZL010000293.1, from coordinate 7,291 downwards.
CGCCCGTGGGAATCCAAAAATTCTTCGCCTTGGTCTTGTTGTTGTTGTGATACTCGAAGGCGCTGCCGTGGATTTCATTCGTTCCGCTCTTGATCTGCACGTTCACAGCCGCCCCGCCCGCCAAGCCTTGCTCGGCGTCGAAGCTATTCGTGACCACATTGACGGTCTCAATGGATTCGAGGGCCGGCACATACGCGGTCATGTGCGGCAGCCAAATGTTGGTGCTCGAGGCGCCATCAATACGCGTGTTGTTCGTGGATCCGGTGGTGCCATTCACGTTAAACCGGAGGGCGCGGGATGGGTTCGAAGGAATCGAGTGGGCGTCCGTTGGCGTGGTGAAGCCAGGAAGCGTGGCAAAAAGTTGCTGATAATTACGGCCTGGCGGGACCGGAAGATTCACGAGTTGTTTCGCTGTTACTTCGGCACGTACTTCGGCCCGGTCTGTTTGCAAAGCGGCGGCGGCATCAGTGACGGTGATGGATTCGGTCACCTGCCCCAGTTCCAGCCGCACGTTGATGCGAGTTGCATTGTTGATACTGACCACCACCTTCGTCACTTCCGCGGAACGAAAGCCCGGCGCATTCACCTTGACTGCATAGATTCCGGCTTGCAGCGTGGGCGCATTGAAGGCTCCCGCGGAGTTCGACGAAACTTCTCGAGAAACACCGGTCTCCAGGTTCGTGACGGTCACGGCAGCCCCTGGGACAGAGGCTCCGCTTGCGTCGGTGACGTTTCCGATGATCGAGCCGTACAGAATCTGCGCCAAGAGGCGCGGCGCCGGGGCGACCATCAGAAGGGTGCAGATAGCGGCGAGTACGCAGAGTTCTCGCCGATGGAACGATACTCTCACCATAAGTTTTCCCCTGAGTGAATTGTTTAATGTGGTTAATACATGTACGTTGATCAATCCCAGCATGATCGAACGTTTCAGCAAGTATATGAGTGAATGGCTATACATTCAAGAAAAATTTTTAATGTCTAACTCGCAATTGGAATCGAACGGAGTGGAAAGGTCGTTCCCGGAACGCCTTCTGATTCGGAACTCCGGTTCAGCGTGAGCCAAGGGCGTGGATCAAAGTGGCAAAACTTGTGGTTCTAATTGGCACGGACGGGAGGAGGTTGTTGTGTTTTCTATTGTTTCTTGTTTAGGATTTGGCAACCGAGTTGCGCGGTGACGGACAGTTGGGAAGGAGCGCCAAGGATTCGCGACGGGTACCCCCGAAATCTGCGGGAGTTGAATACGAATATCCGTGCTGGACGCAGCAACAGGAGTTGGCCGAGTGGCGCCGCGGGATCATGCGGTGGGACCACCTCGTTCCGCTTGAAGGGAGAGACGAATCCGCTCCTCAAGGAAAAGGGAATGCATAGGTGGTTTCGGCTGGTGCTTTCCTTCACGTTGTGAAGGTTAGAGGGAATTGAGATTAAGCGCCGGGACTTAGCGGAGCCATTCCCGATAGACCTTGTTTCTTTGGTCTTCGGATTCTTTTCGGATCTGGAAGGCTTCCGGGCGGGCGGCGCGTTGGAAGGCGATGGCGGCGGGGGCGTAGGCTTGGGTGACGGTCTCCCGCGCGTGGAGGAAATCCATGGGCGACCGGGCGTTCAGGAGGAGGATACGGCGGTCGTTCAGGTGCGCGACGAGGTCCGGCATGTCGAAGCGACGGAGCACGCCCGGCAGGACGAGGTCGATTGTGTAAACGTTCCGCGGGCTGCGCGCGATATCCATATAGGAGAGGAGCGATTCTTCCGCGGCGATACCCTCGATACGCTGATCCAGAACTGCGCCGAACAAGGCGATCCAACCCATGTTGCCCTTGCCGAGGATGGTGACGGGTCCGTCGCCCCAGCCTTCGAGATGTTGGGCGGAATCCAAGGCTGCCAGAAGGTCGCCTGTTTGGATCGCCGGGAGGGACGTTCCGACGAGGAGGGCGCGCATGGACTCCTGGTAGATCGGGGAGTTGCCCACGAGACGGGCGGCAATACCGAGTTCCCCGATGCCGCGGACATCGAGCGCGAGCACGGTGTGGCCGGACTGCGCGAGCGAGCCCAGGAGGCCGCTTTCACCAGCCTCCGCAGCCTTTCCACGATCATCGAGAAGCACGATGCGCCGGGACCCGGATGGCTTCCGAGCGGGCGCGAACAGCAGAGCCGGAATCGCGATGGCGTCATCAACCGGCAGCGCGAGTTTCTCCACGCGATAGCCGGTTCGTTCCGCGACGGGCGTACGCTCGATTCTCGCGCGCGGCGCGGAGAGGTCCGCCGTACGGGGAAGCATTCGCATCGTGCGGCGCAGCATGCTCTGGAAGGCAGGCCGATCTTCGTCCGGAATTCGCAACGCTTCCCGCGCCGCAAACTGCTCTTCCGCTCGTTCGCGAAGGATGCGCTGGATGCTGCGGCCGCCGAGCGACAGCAGCACCTGGCCGCTGGCAGTGACGCGCAGGGCCTCCGGAGTTTCGGACTTGTTGGGCGACGTTTCGGGTTTGATGGGCGGTTCCGGCGCGGAAACGTCGCGGCCATAAAGCCACTTCTCGAGCCACGCGTAAGTGGCCTCGCGCCGGGGCTTGCTCCAGCCGTGTTTGTCGTCGTAGGTAAAGAACCCGGCGCGATCCTCCGCGCCAAGGATCCGGTAGGAACGCTGCGTTTCGGCAAAAGCTTCGCGGGCGCCAGCTATCGGGAAGTAGTCCTGCATGGCCGTAAGCATCTTCACGGGGCGCGGGGCCTGCGCGGTGAGGAAGTCCGCGAAATCGAAGCCGTTCTTCAGGAAATCGACGAAGACTTGTTCGGAATCCTGCGGCCAGCGGTCCTTCCAGAGATGAGGCCAGGACGTGATGTAGCATGAGGGAACCGCGGTTGCCAGACGGCTTTCGAGGGCATTCAGGTAAGCGCTTTGCGTGCCGCCGCCGGAATTGCCGATGGCGGCGATACGCTTCGGGTCCACGTCGCCGCGGGTGAGCAGATAGTCCAGGCCGCGAATGCCGTCCCAGATGAGGTATCGCGCGAGATGGGTCCCGGTGAGAAGAGCGACGCCGCCAGCCATGATATGGTCGCCGGAACCGCTGCCGGGAATTTTCTCGCCGGTTTCGATGTCCAAATACTGCGAGCGTTCGCCCTGCCCGATCGGGTCATAAGCCAGGACGAGGAACCCGCGCTTGGCGAGCGAGATCCAGACCATTTGATAGACCCCGGCGCTCTTGCCTTCCTCCGCATGCCCGGCGGTCCCGAGGACGGCGGGAAAAGGCCCAGGGCCGCTGGCGGGCACATAGACGTTCGCGGTGACGAAAAAGCCGGGAAGGCTTTCGTAAACGAGCTTCTCGATCCGGTAGCCTTCGCGTTCGACGGACCCGACGATTTTGGCATGCAGCGGTGTGCGTTCCGGCCAGCCATCGAAGGCGCCGAGCATGAACTGGCGCAACTGCTCGCCACGGGCTTTCACGTCCTCCGGCATGCGGATGGAGGCGACGGCACGGGCGCGTTCGGCAAACTGCGCCGCTGCCAGGGAATCCAGTGTCTGGCGGAGAAAGCGGGGGGCGGTGGGATACACGCGGTAGGGATCGGCGGATTGCGAGGCGCAGGGAAGGGCCGCGGATGCCAGCGCCGCGAGCGCGCACAAGAGAAAGCGGAACATCGTTTCTGCATCGTAGCGCGTTTTGGAAGGATGCAAACAGATGATGCGGCTGTTGCCACTCAGCCCAACTGCTTCGCGACGAGATCGGCGGTCTCCAGCCCGCTGAGGGCCGCACCACCGCAGGTCTGCGTCCAGCGAGGGGCGCAGGCCTCCCCGGCAAAGAATACCCGGTCCGCCAACGGACGCCGCAACCCCTCGCGCGCACCGGCGCTGCCCGGCACTGCCGCCGCGTAGGCTCCCAGCGACCAGGGGTCGCCGGCCCACCGGGTGAACGCCCCCTTCACGAAATACTTGTCCGCATCCGACCCGAACACCGCACGCGCGGCGTTCCGGCCAAAGTCCACGGCCTCATTCTCTCCCGCGGCGGAGAGTTCCCATGCGAAATCTCCGCCCACAAACCCGACCAGCAGATTCAACTGGAACGGCCAGCAAAGGAAATAGATATCGCGCTTCCCAGCGCTCTCCCGCAGCACATCGTCGAAGGCCTGGTAGCGAAACTCGGGCTTCGAGAATTGCAACGGAATTTTGGCCAGCAGACCCATCGGCAAGCCCGCGATCGCGTCCTGCTTCCATGCGGGCAGAGGCGGATCAAACCGGATCTTCTCCGCCGCCAGCACGCCCGTCGAACTGGTGACGATGCACGCCTTCGCCCTTAATGTCCCCTGGTCCGTCTCCACTTGCACGCCCACGCCACCGTAACGAATGCGCCGCGCGGGCGTCTGAAGGCTTACCGGAACGTCCTTGCCGTACCGCGCCACGAGGGAACCATAGCCCTCCTTGATCAGCAGGTTTGGAGCGACGTCCGTGCCGAAGGTCAGGTAGTCTTTCGCCGACAGTTCATCGAGATCGACGGCGGAGGACATCGGCCCGTGGAAGGTCGAGACGGCCTCGTCGAGCTCGCTGCGCTTCCGCAAGGCGGTGGACGCGGCAATATCCTTCCTTTTGCCGGTACGGCTGATGCGCTCGTCCAGCTTCTCTTCGGCAGCCGCCACACGCTCCCGGTCTTGCGCGGGCGCCTCACGGTCCCGGAAGTAGAGCCCTTCGAGAGAGGTATCGTGCTCCCGCAAGGTGTAGCCCCACTCGCGGGCCAGAGGCGTATACGGATTATCGTCTGCCTTGTGGAGCCACGCGCAGCCCCAATCGAACGGCACGCCGAAGGTCTCCGTATCCGTGAAGGCGCGCCCACCGATGCGCCCTCGCGCTTCAATCACAGCGACGCTCTTGCCCAACTGCCGCAAGCGCTGCGCCGCATGCAGGCCGGACGAACCGGCGCCCACCACCACAACGTCCACTTCCGCGGGAACGCTCTGCGCCCGCAAGCAAAACCCAGCACCCAACGCCCCGAGAAAGCTCCGCCTGGAAATAGCCATGATGCAGGATAGCGCAGTTCGCGGGAAAATCAATCTCCCGGCGTGCGCGGCATGGACCCGCTCGCAAGGTCCGGACGTATTGCCTGCGACCATCGCCGCGCGGGGCGGCCTTCGCTTCTAGCCGGGTGGTCTCTCAGAACTCGATGGTCACGGCGTTCGATCGCTTCTCGCCATGGACAATCGTTACTGGCGCCGGACCTCGGCCGAGCAGGGCGCGGGGCACTTTGACGTTGATTTGATCGAGCCCGACGAAATCGCGATGCGGCCCGAAGTAGCCGGCTTCCACCACCATGCCGCCCATGTGGACTTGCGGCCGGATGGAGGGAGCGTTCCGGAAGCCGGTACCGAAAAGGACAAGAAAGACTTCCTCCGTGGGGTCTGTGGATTGGATGGGAATGGGGGTACACTCCTTGCCATCCGGGCAATTTACAAACTCGCCGCGCTCCTGGTGCTCCCCTTTGACGCGCATGTAGTAACCGGCGGGTGTACCGGCCCCGGTGGCGTTTGCCGCAAACAGGGCCGGTGCTTGCGCTTCGGTCTGCACCGGAATCGAAATACTATCCATACCTTCCCGGAGGATCTCCAATTTGCCCGCGCCCAAGGGTAGGGTGAGAGGCACAAGGAAGTTGATCTGATGGGGCGATACGTAGAAGAGAGGCGCATCGTAGTCGCCGCTGCCCATTCGAATCCGCGCACGGACGCCACCGAGGGACTGGGGCAGGGGGAGCGACGCGGCGTGCTCCGTGACCAGCCCGATGTTCTCGCCGAACAATGAGAAGATCGCGCCCGGCGCCATGGGCATCTTGACGAACGACGCACCGTTCACCGATACGGCCGGCGGAGTTCCCTGCTCTTCCTTCCCAAGGCGCACCCGGAAAGGAATAGAGAATGGCGGTTCTCCGTCATAGCGATTGACGAGGATGGCGCACGTGTAGAGGCCGTCCGGCACGGTGTTGTTCTCCGGCGTCAACGCCGCCTGCACCAGGAAGGGGGTAGGGGTGGATGAGATAGGAGAAACGTAGAACGAGAGATTTCGCGGCTGGCAAGATGTTTCCACGCCTCGCACGCGCATCGGAACCGACGACCGGACCTGCACCTGGCCGCTCAGCACGGAATCCATGGCGCCAAAGCCGAGGTCCGGGAAGGCGCTATCCGTGGAGAGGACGGGCGGAGGATTCAACCTTTCACTGAAGTGGGTCGTGAATCGGGCTGGGACGGTCATCGCGCCAATATCAATGATGTGTGCTTCGTAATCCCAGGGTGCATCCCATCCGGCGAAATAGGCGTTCTGGCTCGGAACCGCGGTGAGTTTGAGGCGCGACGTCAGTGGGATGAATCCGTCGGGCGGGGCGGGCGGGTCCCAAACCACGGTTCCCGGCCCGGACACGCTCACATCGATTCGGATCTCTGTCAATGCCCTGTATTCAATGCCAGAAACGTCACGGGCATCGGGCAACTGTACCGATTGCGTGGCGTATTCGCCTGCAGGGCGGCCGTCCCGATACTCGATCTTCCAAGACAAAAGGCGAAAGCGGAATCCATCGCCCCGGTCAAACAGGGGTGGAGCACTCAGGATCAGCGGATCGCCGGCATTCACCGTGGCCGTGGCTGGCGTCACGTACACCATGCCGTTCACGGTAATCGGCATTCCAGGTAGGAAAGACTTTATTGGAATCGTTTTTTGGGGAGAGGGCTGAGACGCCAAGGGCAGCACGGCCGCGAGTAGAGACAAGACAGCGAATGCCCTCCAGATGAAGCGAAACGCGCGAGCGGCTCCGTGAGGTTGCGCGGGAGGAGGGTGGCTGGCTTCTTGCATTTGGAACCCTTTCGGCCGCTATGAAGGGAAGCGGCCCAGCCCCGGATGTCTGGAAATCCGGGCGCATCCGGCGGTTGCCGTGCTGCTCTGAGTATAGCCGACGCTGGCATGGCGCCGGGCGCGGCGCACAGCGCGGACGGAGTGCATCCAAGCCCCTACGGTCTGCGGATTTCCTGCGAGGAAGGAGGGTGAAGGCGGGTGGCAGTGAGGTTTATACGGCTCCGTCTGCCGCTTGGGTGACGGCGATGGGTTCGTCGGGGTGGAGCTCGTCGTGGTCTTCGAGAGATTCCAGGTGGGTTGTCAGAAGCACGGGGAATGGCAGGGAGGCGGATAGCCGCCGTTCGAGCTCGGTGGCCTTTCGATGCGCCTTGCCTAGCGGCATGGCGAAGGGGAAGAGCAAGTGCATCTCCAGATGCACGCCCCGGCCCATGTTGCGGAAGCGCAGTTCGTGGAAGCGGAGATCGAGTTCGCTTGCCAACTCTG
>JADYZL010000292.1 GCA_020853155.1 Bryobacterales bacterium | reverse complement strand
GGCGGGCGCGCGCCCGTGAATCGTGTGGAAGCCATAGCTGTTGATGTAATAAGGCAGACGGCTCGAGCAGCCGATTCCCGAGATCATCACAAAATTTTCACGGGGGATGCCGAGGCTTGCGAATACCTTCTGCACGGCATCGAGAATGGCGTAGTCTCCGCAACCGGGGCACCACCGGATCGTTTGGTCTGAGACGAAATCGCGCTTGGTGTAGACGGGCGCCGCGGGAACGTCGCCATTGACGGTAAGGGTGCTCATTGCGGGTCTCCTTCGAGGGCACGGTCAATCGCATCGAGGATCTCGGTGCTGCGAAAAGGCTGGCCCTGCACTTTGCTATAGAGAATCGTGTTGCGCAGATACTTCGCGCGCAGCACCATATCGAGTTGGCCGAGGTTCAACTCGGCTACCAGGACGCGGTCGAATCGCTGCAGGATGTCTCCCAGTTCGTTGGGCAGCGGATTCAAATGGCGCAGATGCACGTGGGAAACGCTCAGGCCGCGGGAGCGCGCCTGGTTCACCGCCGTGCGTAGCGCGCCAAACGTGCCTCCCCAGCCCACCACGAGCAGGTCGCCCGATGGATCGCCGTATGGTTCGAGCGGCGGGTAATCGCGGGCGACGCGCGCCACCTTCTCCGCGCGCAGCCGCACCATCTCCTCGTGAACCAGCGGCTCGTAAGAAATGTTCCCGGTGATGTTACTGTGTTCGAGGCCGCCCACGCGGTGTTCGAGGCCCGGCGTACCGGGGAGCGCCCAGGGCCGCGCCAGCGTTTCCGGGTCCCGGTTGAAGGGCTGGAAGGTTTCCGGGTCCACATGGTGATGCACGGAAATCCCAGGCAGTTCGCTTTCAAGCGGCACCGCCCACGGCTCGGAACCGTTGGCGATATATCCGTCCGATAGCACGAACACCGGCGTCATGTGCGTCACGGCGATGCGCACGGCTTCAAATGCGGCATCGAAACAATCCGCGGCGCTTTGCGGCGCGAGCACCACGGCGGGGCACTCCCCATTGCGCCCGCAAAGAGCTTGCAGCAAGTCGGCCTGTTCGGTCTTCGTGGGCAAGCCGGTGGACGGACCGCCACGCTGTACGTTCACGATCACCAGCGGCAGTTCCGTCATCACGGCCAGGCCGATTCCCTCGCTCTTCAGCGCAACTCCCGGGCCGCTCGTGGTGGTAAGCCCGATGGCGCCGGCGAACGAAGCGCCGATGGCCGCGCACACCGCGGCAATTTCGTCTTCCGCCTGAACCGTGATCACGCCCTGCGGTTTGAGGCGGGCCAGTTCGGCGAGGATGTCTGAGGCGGGCGTGATCGGGTAGGAACCCAAAAACAGCGGCAGTCCGGACTTTACAGACGCCGCGTAGAGGCCCAGCGCCATGGCCTTGTTGCCGCTGATGTTGCGGTACAAGCCGGGTTGCTGCGCGGCGGCGGGCACCTCATAACGGGCGTCGAATAATTCACTCGCATCGGCGTATGCATAGCCACCCCGCAGCGCCGTGAGATTCGCCTCGCAAACGTCCGGAGACTTGGCGAACTTTGCTTGAATCCATTTCTCGGTCGCTTCGAGCGGGCGGGAGTAGAGCCAATAAAGCACTCCGAGCGCGTAGAAGTTCTTCGACATCTGCTTCTCGGGCTTCGGGAGTGGTGAACCCTCGAGCGCCTTCATCGTGAGGGAGGTAATCGGGATGGAAATCAGCCGGTAGCCATCGAGAGAACCGTCTTCGAGCGGGTCCGCCGCGTAGCCCGATTTCGAGAGATTGCCCTTGTCGAATCCATCCGTGTTTGCGATGATCGTGCGCCCATGGCGCAGCCTGCCGAGATTCACCTTCAGAGCCGCGGCGTTCATGGCTACCAGGACGTCGGGTTCATCGCCGGGCGTGAAGATCTCGCCCGATGAGAATTGCAATTGAAACGCGCTCACGCCAGGCAGCGTCCCCGCGGGGGCGCGGATTTCCGCGGGAAAATCGGGCATCGTCGCGATATCGTTGCCGATCAGCGCGGAGGTGGTAGCGAACTGAGACCCCGTCAACTGCATCCCGTCGCCGGAATCCCCGGCAAAGCGGATGACGACGGAATCCAGCCGGCCCGCCACGGGCGTCACCGGCACGGAGTTTAATCCGTCAATCTCGTCCACACGGACGAGAGACTCGGACGGAGATACCTCTCCTGTCATGAAAGACCTCCCAACAATCGCAATGGCGGGAGCGTTTGGCCGCCGCGCGCCACCTTGAAATCAACGTAGGTAAACAAAATTGACGAAGCCATGACGAACAGCCGTCCTTAGCCGATCAGGCCGCGCCGCAGCCGATGGACTCGTTGCATGAAGCGGACTGGGAAGAAAACACTCTCCGGCTGTGGGATGATCGCCAGCGCTCGGAACCGGGAATGCAATAGCCTCATGCGGTGGGTTCTTGCCCTTATCATCATGATACAAAGATTTCCCATTTGAAACAGGACTCTTTTTGTCGTGATTGAAATTTAGTCTCACAAACGGCCAAACCCCGTCGTTTCCATGGTAGACCGGGAACACCGCATTCCAGACCTCCATTCGCATCGCCAGGGGGTCGAACTTGTACGCCCCCCGGCCTCGCGCCCACCCTGCCCGCAAGAATCCGGCAGCACGTAAATGTATGATTCCACACAAGAATGGATAATACGGAATTCCGTTTGAATCCGGGCTTCGGAAAATAGAAGACTAAATGGTCTTTTTTATTGATTTTCACTCCGCGCGAGGATAGCATTGAGACAGGAGGAGAAGATGAGACGGTCTTTTATTCTGTTATTCGTTCTTGCCCTCGCGCTCCCCGTCATCGCTTTCGCCGCCAATGGCGTGCCCATGATGCGGGCGCTCGATAAGGAGGAAGCGAAGCGGGGCGACACGGTTGTGGTCAGCGGCTCGAATCTCGGCAAAGCGAACGTCGGCGAACTCTACCTCACCGACGGCACGAACGATGTGAAAGTGAAGATCACTACGCAAACGGAGAGCGCGGTCACGTTCGTCGTTGGCAAGGAAGTGAAACTCGGGCGTTACAGCCTGATGATTCTGACAGCCGGAGAAACGCCGATGTTTATCGAGCAACCGGTGAAGCTGAACATCGTCGAAGAGTATACGCCGAAGCCCCCGGCTGAGGAACCACCCGCCGAGCCATCGACGGCCACGCCTTCTCAAACCCGGTAGGCTCGCCATTCGCTGCGAGGCAACACGAGATCTTCAGAAGAAACACCGTATCGATTGCGCCGGCGCGCGAGGCCCCGGTTGCGAGACCGCGAGAAGACCTCACGCGGGAGACGAGCCGGAGGAATCTTCCTCAGGCTCGTCCCCTGTCCGGTCGCACTTTCGGTTAACTCCCCCCGTCTCGTCAGAAATAGAGCTTCAGCCCCAGTTGCATGCGGCGCGGTTCGTTGAGCGTGCTGTTAACGAGGCCGAAATTGGCGTCCTGCATATTCTGGCTTCCAGGGTTAAAGCGCGCATGGTTGAATGCGTTGAACATCTCCCAGCGAAGATCCATGCGAAGCGCTTCCTTGATTGGAATGGACTTGGAAAGAGAGAAGTTGCTCTCCTGCATCCAGGGAGCACGCGCTTTGGGATTCTTGCGAGTGAGATTCCCCGGACGGTCGGTCGGCTGCGCGCCAAACGTGGAACCGGGCACAAAGTACCGGTCCTTGCCCTTCCAATCCGGGTTCTTGAGATTGGTGAGCCACCCGTCGTAACTGGAAGCCGTGGCGGAATTGCGTCCGTTGAAGATAGGGAACACCACGCTGTTGTTCAACTGGAGCGGGAAGCCGCTGGCCCAAAAGTGCGTCCCCGAAACGCGCCAGTTTCCCAGGATCCAGGAGGCCGGCCCGCTCGCTAGCCAAGCCTTGCCTTTGCCGAAGGGAAGTTCGTACACGTAGTTCGCCTTGAAGTCGTGGGTGATATCGTACTCGCCGATGGATTTCTCCAGCCCGCGGTTGTAATGGTCGAGGGCGCTATTGTCGGCATCAAAGCTATCCGCGTCTGTAAGCATCTTCGAGAAGACGTAGGAACCCTGCAGGGTGAGACCATTTCGATAGCCGCGTTCCAGTTTGAGCACTGCCGCATGGTAGGTGGAATGGCCGCTCTTGTCGCCGTGCCCGGCTGCTGTCTGAATATCCAGATACTGCGGGAACGGGCGGATCGCCTGCGCGACGCTAACGGGCGCGCAGGTCCGGCTGAAATCGCAATCGATGCTCGAGTAGGGCCGCGTGATGCCCGCGGCCGCGGCGGCCGGCGAGGCGACATTCGACGTAAGCAGCGTGCGGCCGTATTGCTCGAATACGCTGAATGGCAACTGGTTGATCCGCTTCAGGCCTGCCACCAGGCCGGAACCCATCGTCGCGTTATACGTCGCTTCAAAAACGGTTCCCTGAGCCAGTTCGCGCTGGATGGAAAACGACCATTGGTAGTTCTTGGGGAGCTTGACGGCCTCGTTATCCCAGTAGGCGGTATTGTTTCCATTCGAGAAGCTGGGGTCGATCACCGGGGGCCGCGTGTACCCAGGCAAGCCCCCGTCGAGGGTAAAGGCGGGCGTGATGCCGTTATCGAGGCTCGATGGACGGAAAATAAGCACCGCGCCTTCGAAATGCGTGCTGCCGGTAACGGCCTTCACGACGCCATAGTTGATCCCGCCCCCGGCTCGGAGCACGGTCTTGTCGTCCATCTGGTAGGCAAGGCCAAGCCGTGGGCCGATGCCTCCGAACCAGCCGGGAGTGATCGTGCGCGTGCCCTCCCTCCCCTCGCCCTTTCCGGCGAACTTGAGCGCCCCGGGAATGCCGCCCGCGCGTGGATTTGGCTTCGTTGGGTCAAAATCGCTCCAGCGATCCTTCTGTTCCAGCGGCGGCAGGGTGAATTCGTAGCGCACGCCAATATTCATCGTCAGGCGGCTGGTGAGCTTCCAGTCGTCTTGCGCATAGAAGGCGTGGCTGCGGAATTGCTGGCCAACGAAGCGATCGTTCTCCGTGCCGCCGGAGAAGGCTTGGCCGAGAAGAAAGGAGGCGAAACCGTTGCCGCCACCCGTGAGCAGATTGTTAACGCCGGGCACGCTGGTGCTTAGCCGGTTGCCCTGAGCGAAGCCCCCAATGCTCTGCTGGCCGAAGCCGTTGTAGTGGACCCGCTCCCATAGATAGCCGAACTTGAACGTGTGGCTTGCCTTGATCCAGGTGAGGTCATTGCCGTAGCTGAAAACGAAATTCTCTGAGCCGTCGTAAGCGTCGGCAACCCAGCGGGAGTAATCGGAAAATTGCGCGCTGAACAGATTGCGGTTGCAATCCCAGGCGCCAACCAGACAGACGCCTTTCGCCTCCCAGCCTCCGTCGAGAGTGGTGGCTGAGTTCGCTTCCTTCCAGAAATTCACCCCGCCAAAGCCATAGAAGATCAGCGTGGGGGAAATAACCTTGGTGAAGGTGCCACGGTAAACGTCGCTCTTCTGCCGGCCAAGACGGGTGTTGCCAAGCGCGCCAGGAAGACCGGGAAAGCCATCCGGCCCCGGAACAATCTTATGGAGGCCATAGTTGTAGAGGAAGCTGACCCGGCTGTTCGCGCCGAAGTTGTGATCCGCCTTGATAGACCACTTTGTCCAGGGATCCTGCCGGGTACCGGTGCTATTCACATAGTTGCTGCGGACATAGGCGCTCGTGCCCGGAGCGGCGCCGGTATTCGGGCGGACCAGGTTTCCAACAACTTTGAGATAGTTACTGGCAAAGGGGCTGAATCTCGCCACGGGGATCTGATTATTGGGGAAGGCATCGCGCACGCGCGCGCCTCCGCTCACGGTCCGGGTGGTCGCTGGATCGTAAATGGTGAGCCTTTCATTGCCATTAAACACCCAGTTGCTGAAATCGCCCTGATACATCTCCTGCGTGGGCACGCTGAAGAAATCGCTCGCCGCGCCAACCCGGTTCCGAAACTATTCCATCGCTCCGAAAACTTACCGGGCCATGAGAGGTGCGAATGAATTTACACTTGCACGGAATTAGCCGTGCATTGCAAGCCGCCGCAAATAGTCGGCAATGACTTCCATGCCCCGCCAGAAATTGGGCATATAGAACTTCTCATTCGGAGCGTGAAGGTTATCGTCGGGCAGACCGAAGCCGAATAAAATGCACGGCGCTTTCAATGTGCATTGAAACTTACCCACGATGGGAATCGCGCCTCCGCTGCGGATGAAGGACGCCGGGTTCGGGAAGTACGCGGACATGGTTGCAAGCGCAAGCTGCAGGTAAGGGTGCGAAGGGTCCACGAGGCTCGCGGGCGCGCTGCCGAGCACGGTGAGCGAGGTGGCGACCCCGGCGGGAGTCGCGAGCTTGAGCGCGTCCTCGAGCCTGCGCACAATATCTCCGGCGATTTGGCCCGGCACGAGACGGCAGGAGAGTTTGATGGTGGCTTTCGCGGGGATCACGGTCTTCGAACCCTCGCCCGTGTATCCGCCTCGAATGCCATGCACCTCAAGCGTCGGCCGCGCCCAGACACGCTCGAGCACGGAATAGCCTGGTTCACCCGTGAGTGAGGTGGATCCGATCTCTGCTTCGAGGTATGCCTCCTCGTCGAACGGAAGCGCGGCCCACTGGGCGAGCTCTTCCTCGCTGGGGGCAATCACGTCGTCAAAGAAATGGTTCACGCGGATGCATCCGTCGCGGTCCTTGAGCGCGGTGACGATCTCCGCCGCCGCCATCACCGCGTTGGGTGCGGCCCCGCCATACTGGCCGGAATGCAGATCGCTGCGCGCGCCGCGGACTTCGATCTCCACATAGACGATGCCGCGCAGCCCCACCGTGATTGAAGGCCAATCCTTGGCGAACATCTCCGTATCGCAAACGATCACGGCGTCGCATGGAATCTCGCTACTGTGTGCTTCGAGCCACTGAGCGATGTGTTCTCCGTTCGATTCCTCCTCCCCCTCACAGAGCACGCGGACGTTCACCGGTAGTTCGCCCGCCGTAGCCATCAGCGCCTCCAGGGCCTTCACCCAGAGGAACGTGGGTCCCTTATCGTCAGCGGCGCCCCGGGCGTAGAGATTCTCCCCTCGCAGGTCCGGCTCAAACGGTGCGGATTGCCACTCTTCGAGCGGGTCCGGCGGCTGCACATCGTAGTGGCCGTAGAAGAGCACGGTGGGCTTGCCTGGGGCGTGCAGCCACTCGGCGGCAACCAGCGGGTGGCCCTCGCCCTCAATCAGCCGTGCCCGTTCGAGCCCCGCCCGCTCCAGCGCGGCCTTCAACCATTCGGCGGCGGCGCGCACGTCCCCGCCGTGGCCGGGCTGCGCACTGATGGAGGGGATGCGCAGGAACGCCTTCAACTCCGCGAGAGTCTGGTCGCGGCTAAGTTCAATATGGGAGGAAATCGTGGGGGACATGGGAGTTTCCGCCCTGATCGTAGCCGAAACGGCGCCACTCGCGCTAGGCTGATAATGTACCTTTTTAGTCCGACTTAAGATCGCTTTTATGAACGCCAACCGACTCGCCAAGGAGCAGAGCCCGTACCTCTTGCAGCACGCCCACAATCCCGTGGACTGGTTCCCGTGGGGCCCGGAGGCATTCGAGAAAGCCCGCACCGAAGACAAGCCCATCTTTCTCTCCGTGGGCTACTCCACCTGCCATTGGTGTCACGTGATGGAGCGCGAGTCGTTCGAGAACGGGGCGGTCGCGGAGGTGCTGAACCGGAGCTTCGTCTCCATCAAGCTGGATCGCGAGGAGCGCCCGGACGTAGACCGCGTCTACATGACCTTCGTGCAGGCCACGACCGGGGGTGGAGGGTGGCCGATGTCGGTGTTCCTCACGCCCGGGTTGAAACCGTTTTTTGGCGGCACGTACTTCCCGCCCGAAGACCGCTATGGGCGTCCCGGATTTCGAACCGTGCTGGAACACATCGCCGCGCAGTGGAAAGACCAGCGTTTCCGCGTCGATTCTTCGAGCGAGCAGATCATGGAACAGCTCGAAAAATACGCCCGCGTGAGCAGCAGCTATTTGCCCGGTGAGAAGACCATCGCAAGCTGCTATTTCGCGTTTCGGCGCGGCTTTGACCAACGGCTGGGCGGCTTCGGCGGCGCGCCCAAGTTTCCCCGCCCGAGCGTCCTCAACTTCCTGCTTCGCTATCACAAGATCCACGGGGAGCCGGAAGCGCTGACGATGGTTGAGAAGACCTTGGAAGAAATGGCCAAGGGCGGCATGAACGATCAGTTGGGCGGCGGCTTCCATCGCTACTCGGTGGATGAGCGCTGGTTTGTACCGCACTTCGAGAAGATGCTCTATGACCAGGCGCAGCTTGCCACGGCTTATCTGGAATGCTACCAGGTGACGGGCCGCAAAGACTTCGCCGAAGAGGCGCGCCGCATTTTCCGCTACGTGGAGCGCGACCTGACGGACGCCACGGGCGCCTTTCATTCCGCTGAAGACGCCGATAGCGTGATCGATGCGGAGAAGCCCGGAGAGAAAGGCGAAGGCGCCTTCTACATCTACAGCTACGAAGACGAACTCGTGAAGCTCCTGGGCCAGGAGACCGCGGACCTCTTCGCTTACCGCTATGGCGCCAGCCCGCAAGGCAACGTCCACGACGACCCGCACGCCGAGTTCACCGGGCGCAATATCCTCTTTCGCGCCCATACGATCGAAGAGACGGCCGCGAAGTTCGGCAAACCCATCGAGGCAGTGCGGAGTGCGCTCACCGCCGCGGAAGAGGCCGTGCTCGCCCTGCGTAACCGGCGCGTCCGGCCCCATCTCGACGACAAGGTGCTGGCCTCCTGGAACGGTCTCATGATCTCTGCCTTCGCACTGGGAGCGCGAGTGCTGAACGACCGGAAACTCCTGGCCGTGGCGCAGCGGGCGATGGGAGCGATCATTACCAACCTTTACGTGCCGGGCGAGCGCACGCTGTTACGGCGCATGCGCGGAGGAGCCGCCGCGATCGACGGATTCCTCGACGACTATGCGTGCGTCTCTCAGGCGCTCCTCGATCTCTTTGAAGCGGACTTTCGACCGGCTCATTTGGTGATGGCGCTGCACCTGACCGAACGGATGCGGGAACTGTTCGAAGACCGGAAGGATGGCGCGTTCTACAGTGCGCGGGAAGGCGACGAGGCGCTGATTCTCCGCATGAAAGAGGATTACGACGGCGCGGAGCCTAGCGGCAACTCCATCGCGGTTCTCAACCTCTTGCGGCTGGCCGCCATCACGGGCCGGGACGACTTGCGGCAATCGGCGGAACGCGCGATCAAGAGCTTCGGCCAGAAGCTGAGCGACCAGCCCTCGGCGCTGCCTCAGTTGATGGTGGCATGGCTCTTCCTGCGCTCCACAACGAAGCAGGTGGTGATCACCGGCGATGCCACCCAACCGGCAGCCATGGAACTGTTGATCGCGG
>JADYZL010000291.1 GCA_020853155.1 Bryobacterales bacterium | reverse complement strand
GGGCTTCCAGGCCACACGAATCTCGAAAGCGTGTTCATCCTGGGAGGGCGGCAGATCAGCATCCAGATCGCACAGGAGCTCGAGAAGCGGAACGTGCAGGTGAAACTCTTCGAACACAACCTGGAGCGGTGCAACCTGCTCACGGAACTGCTCGACAAGACGCTCATTGTGAACGCGGACGGCACGGAGGAATCGATCCTGCTCGAAGAGAACATCAAGGGGGTCAGCGCTTTTCTGAGCCTGACTTCCGACGATGAAGACAATCTGATCGCCTCTCTGCTGGCGCGCAAACTGGGTGCTCACAAGGTGGTGACGCTGCTCAACCGGCTGAACTATCTCGCGATGGCCCAGCGCCTGGGGATCAATACGTCGATCAGCCCGCGCACGGTGGCCGTCGATCAGATTTTGCAGTTCGTTCGCAAGGGCCGGGTGCTTTCCGTAACCACGTTCCGGGAAGAGGAGGCGGAGGCGATCGAACTGCTTGCGACGGAGGATTCGCGTTACGCGGGCAAACGGCTCCGGGATCTCAAATTTCCGGACGACAGCATCGTGGGCGCCATCGCCAAGCCGAGCGGAGAAGTGCTGGTTCCACGCGGTTCGTCAATGATCGAAGCGGGGGATCGCGTGATCTTCTTTGCCCTTGAATCCGCCGTGCCCAAGCTGGAGCAGGCGTTTTTTCGAGATCACGAGGGGAGGGCTCGGTATTGATCCGCTACGGGGTCCTCGGGTTCATTTCCGGGCAGTTCCTGATCCTGTTCGCGATCTCCATGCTGCTGCCGATCGCCGTGGGCGTGGGCTACCGGGACGAAGGGCTTGCGGTGCTCAGCTACACGGCGCTGGGCTGCGTGGTTTCGGGCCTCGCGCTGATGCGGATCTGCCCGCGTTCACAAGCCGATCTCACGCTGCGCGAGGGGATCATGCTGGTGGTGATGCTGTGGACCGGCGTGATGATCGTTGGGGCGATTCCGTTTATCTTCTCTCCGTGGTTCCCCACCACGATCGATGCGATTTTCGAGGCGACCGCCGGTTTCACCACCACCGGGGGAACCGTGCTGCCCGATGTCGAAGTGCTGCCCCGCAGCATCCAAATGTGGCGCTGCTTCAGCCACTGGCTGGGGGGCGTGGGGATTATTCTGCTGGCGATCGCGATTCTGCCCCTGCTCGGCATCGGCAGCATGGCGCTCTACAAGGCACAGGCGGGCGCGATGAAATCCGAGCGGCTCAAACCGCGCGTGATCGAGACGGCGCGCGCTCTCTGGAAATTCTACGTCGCCGCCACCGTCATTCAATATGCCGCGCTTCGCTTCGCCGGCATGGATTGGTTTGACTCGCTCTGCCATACGTTCTCCACGATGGGCACCGGAGGGTTTTCGACGCGAACCGCGTCCGTGGGCTACTACAACAGCGCGCCGATCGAATACATCATTGTGCTGTTCATGATCATCGCGGGGCTGAACTTCACGGTTCATTACCGGGCGGTTCGAGACCGTTCCATCCTTACCTATTTTCGCGACATCGAGTTTCGCGTGTTCCTCACCATCATCGCCGTGGCCACGTTTGTCACCATGATCTCGCTGCTTGAGAATCAGCGGTATGGGCTCGAGCTGGCTTTTCGCCGCGCCCTGTTCCAGGTGGCATCCATGGCATCGACCACGGGCTTTGCCACGGATAATTACGAGCTTTGGGCTCCGCTTCCGCAGATGCTGCTCTTCGTCGTGGGCGCGCTCGGCGCGAACACGGGCAGCACCGCGGGCGGCATCAAGAGTTTTCGCTTTTATGTGATTTTGCTGTCGCTGAAGCGCGAGTTCAAGAAGATGGTGGAACGCCGGGCGGTGTTCGCCATCCGCATCGGCGGCCAGGTGTTGAGCGAAGCACAGGTACACAGCGCGCTCAGCTTTGTTCTGATGGTGGTGATGTTCCTCGCGGTGGCCTCATGCATGCTGGCCGCGCTCGGCGTGGATATGCTCACTTCCGTTACCACGGCGGCTTCCTGCATGTTCAGCGTGGGGCCCGCGTTTGGCACCGTTGGCCCAGCGGAGAACTATTCGCACCTGCCGGGGATGGCGAAGCTGATTCTCTCGATCTGCATGCTGGCGGGCCGCGTGGAGTTCTTCACCCTTCTGCTCGTCTTCGCGCCGGCATTCTGGCGCAAGTAAGGCGGGACGCTGGAGCTACGGAAGCAATTCGAGATACAGATACCAGACACCCACGGGCGATTTCTCTCCTTCGGCATTCACGCCATCAAACCACGCTTCGGCCTCGCCCATGCCGGCGGGAATCGCGAGATTGGAAAACTCGCAAGCGCGTTCCCCGGCGGCGAGCGGCATACTGACATCGACTCCGTTCAGGCGGAAGCGGGCCGTGCGGACCGAATCGGTTGGCAGGCCTTCGAGCCGCGCACGGTAGTTGCCGCCCCGGCGCACATCCACTTCCCAGTAGCCCAGAACGCCCGTTTCCTCCGCATAGCCCGCGCGCGGGCCGCGCCAATCCTGCCGGGTGAGCCGCACGGGGTTCTCCTGCGGGGCTCCCACATAGATCCTCGGCGGCGCATAGCCGCGCGTAGCGGAAACCGAGGCCAGCCAGTCGTCGTATCGTCTTCTGAGTTCGGCGGCGATCTGCGGCAATTTCCCGGAAAGATCCGTGGATTCACCTGGATCGTTGGTGAGATCGAAGAGTTCAAAACCGTTTGTGAGATCGCGCTGGAGCACTAGCTTGTACCGTTCCGTGACGACGGCGGCGGATTCGCGAGGGATGGGCTGATCTCCGCGGTGCCACTGCGTAAAGAAGGTGCGGTCCGCCCAGCCGCCGGTGCGACCGTCGAGCAGCGGCGCCAGGCTCCTGCCGTCGATCCGCGGGGCGTGTGGCGGCTTCACGCCGGCATACTCGCAGATGGTGGGCAACAGATCGATGTGCGCGGCCAGACGTTCGCAGTGGCTGCCAGGCGCGATGCGCCCCGGCCAGCGCACAAAGAGCGGCACGCGGATGCCCCCTTCATACACGCTGCCCTTGAAGCCGCGCAACCCCGCATTGAAGCGCTTCGGCCCGCCCGCGCCATTATCCGTGAGGAAGAAGACGACGGTATCGCGATCGAGATCCAATTGGGCCAGCTTCGCGAGCAGCTTCCCGAGGTTGTCATCGATATTCTTCACCATGGCGTAGAGCTTCGCCTCGCCATCGCTGAGCCCCGTGCCGTGGAAGGGGGCCACCCACTCCTC
>JADYZL010000290.1 GCA_020853155.1 Bryobacterales bacterium | reverse complement strand
GGCCTGTCGTCGAGTTGCTGGAGCGCGTCGGCAAACGCCGGGAGGCGAAGCCGGGACAGGTGGCGCTGGCATGGCTGATGGCGCGCCATCCCTCAATCGTTCCAATTCCCGGCACCACGAATCTGAACCACCTCAGCGAGAACCTTGACGCTCTGAAACTGACCTTGAGCGCGGGCGAGATGAAGGAAATTGAAAGCGGTTTCGCTGCGATCCGCGTGCAGGGCGCCCGTACGAGCGAACAACTTCTGGCAATCACCGACATCGGCGCGAAGCTCGGCACAAGCTCGAAGGGGAGCCACGGTCTCTCCCCTTTGCCGCAGCGGTAGATTCAGTAGCAGATCGAACCCAAGGAGCACAACAATGAGTTCCCATTTCCTCGTTCGAGTCGGCATGCTCTGCCTGATTGCCGCACTGTTGAATACCGCCCACGGCCAAGCTGTGAGGACGCCGGATCAGGAGAACCGAATGAAGTCACAAACCCTCGAAGACAAAGCTGCCATCAAAGAACTTCTCGACCGGTTCTCCATTCTGGCTGATCAGAAGCAGCCGTGGAAACAGGTTGAGTTGTTCACGAAGACGGCGGTCCTGGAGTCCTACCGCCGCACTGCGTCGGGCGGCGAGAAGGGCCAGCGGACCTCGCGTTTGGAAGGCCCTCAGCAGATCGGAGAAGCGTTCGAGAACTTCCTGAAGAACTTTGAAACCGTGTACCACTTCAACGGCCAAAGCATTGCTCAGATAGACGGAGATAAAGCTACCGGAATATCCTATTGCACCGTCAACTTGGTGAGCAACGCGAACGGCAGGCGCACGATGACTACTTTCGGCGTGCACTACAACGATGAATTCGTGCGTGAGAACGGGCAGTGGCTATTCTCTAAGCGGACTTCCATCTTCGATTGGGAGACCAGGCAGGAGCTACCGTAGTCCCCGATTGTTACTGAGTCGGGCGAAAGAGCCGCTCGCCACGGTGGCAGGGGGAGCGGGTTCCGTTCCGCGCCCCGCTCCCCCAAGCCTTCGAGCGTAACGACGCCTGCTCGGCCGTCCAGGCCGGCCCTACGGGAGAGTTGCGCCTCTGAGCCAACGCAACTCTGCCCGGACCCCCTCCGCCGCCGCCAGAGAACCCAAAGCGCTTCGAAGGATGTCCACTCCGCAAGGACTTGCGCTAGGCGATGCGATCAGGAAAAGGCAGTCACGTCACGAAATCGGCGTTCTCCAAAGGATCGATCCTTTCCTGGTTTAACCATTCAAAGCGTTTGGGTTCCTGCAGCGATTTCGTTTGTGCGGAGGCGGCTTCAAGCCGGGAACGGCACGGAATCCTCGCCCGTGCGCCAGAGCTTGTGAAGGATCACGCTGAGCTTTCGGGCGACGGCCACAATCGCCCGCTTGTTGTCGTTTGGGCCGTCGCGCGCCTGGATCCGTTTGAGTGCTTCCGGGTATTTGGTCTTCAGCAGAAATTCGATATCCCCGGCTGCTTCCTCAATCGCCATTGAGAGGATACCGATCATCCACAGCAGGAATTCCATCGAGGCGGCCACCGCGGCGGGCAGCTTGGCGAAGTGCTTCTCGATGCTCGCGGCGTTCGTGTGCAGACGGCCTTCCCCGGCGATCTCGCCGGCCGCATCCAACCGGCGAAACTGGCTCAGCCGGTCCCCGACATCAAGACCGATGGTTTCCCCCGACAAGCCGTTTGCCGCCTCCGCAGTGGCCGCGTTCGGCTTCCCCTTCGCTCGGGATTGCTACTCTACCTTCGCCGCAACGCTCAGCGCCTTGGCTTCCCTCGACGTCTCGGCTTTGTTAGCATTCTTCATGGCTCGTTCTCCTTAGTGAAGGTAGTTTCGACGCGATCTACGCTATCGCATCAGAACCAGCCGTCTCATCTCATCTATCCCCGAATCCGTCCCTTCTTTGCGAAGAACGGGGTCGGTACACAGTTCAACATCGCCATCATTGGAACGCGCGGGAGCCCGAAGTTCGGACTTGACCGCTAGTGCTCCAGAGCGCAAGCATTCATGGCTTTCTGGGCAGGGGCAGTAGTGTGGGTTGTCTATGACCTGCGATCCGCTTCCCTGCGGCCAGAGCGGCAGCCGTCCCACGATCTGTTCCGGCGTCTCCTCACCGATAGACGGTGCTTGAAATTGGCCCTCCGTTCTGCGAGCTTGGACAGGGCGGGCCGCCTAACTTTCCAGTAGCACACGGACGATCGAGCGGTAGAGGGCGCCTCCATCGGCGAAGACCACATAGTGCAGGCTCGCCACGATGGTCCCGAAAATGAGGACAAAGGCGAGGGCCTGCAGCCATTCGCGGGATGCGGTTAGCTCCGCGGCGCCTGGACTCAGCTTGTGATTCGGAGTGAGGACGGACGTGCCGATATCGATGGATGGCGGGTTTGCGGAGTACGTGCCTTCCGCAGTGAGTTCCTCTCCATGAGGAATGAATCGTTCCTGATACCACCAGCCATTTGCGCGCAATCGCAAGGCAAGGACACCAGCGGCCTGGTCGCCAGTACACTCGAGAGCCGCACCGCTATCTCCTCCTCTGGCCGAGAACCCGCCGGTGGGGGCAAACAGGGATTCGGCGGCGAGCCTGTTGATGACGTATTGCGGTGGCCGCAGCGTCCCACTGGCAATGAAGTGTTCCAGTGGCTGCGCAAAGCTTGCCAGTTGCCAGCGAGCGGAAGCCAGCACGCTAGCGGCAGATGCGTGTTTGGTATCGTCGCGATAGATGCCGGGCAAGAACGGCTGCAATGGCGGGACCCCGCGGAGTTGCAGGGTCCCGTGCCGTGTGGTGACAGCGCAGGGAACCATTTCAAACCCACTGACGCGGGGCACGGAGTTGTGGAGACCAGCCAGGGCATTCGCGGTAGGGCCCTGCGTCATCTGGTATAGGACAAGCACGGCGCTCTTCCCGCTGAAAGGGGCTTGGCAGGGCTGTCCGGTGGCATGTACCCGGCCGCTCACGCGGATCGTCTGCCCGTCTATCCAACGTGACGGGTCCGTTTCAGGATTGCGCCGCTTCAAAAGGGCCTCAATCAGGCCGTAAAAGCTGCCCAGAAGCAGGGTCGCTCCCATGGAGAGCACACCGGCAGCTACCCAGGGAAGGGGTAGACCTCGTTCCGATACGGAGCGGTGCTCCAGAAAGAGCGTGACGCTGAGCAAGACCAGAAGCAGCAGGCAGCCCTTCCACATCGTAGGAATCTCCACGAAATGTAATGAACGTGGAGTATATCAGGCAACGCAAGCGAGGACTCATAGAAAGAGCGGACGAGTGGCAGAAATTTCCAAAGTCGGCCTTCATGGCAAAGAACCCGCGCCGAAGTCTTTGCGCGAACCCATCGCGACGAGCGCCGTAGCCAGGGAAACCCGACTACAAACACGCTCCGATAGGATAATTGGAGACGGCATGCGGTTTTTTGTATTGGGCGTTTCCGGCGGCGTGGAATCTCAGTTGCTGGGCCAAGCTGCTGTGCATGGCCACCAAATCACCGCGCAGACGCGGAGTGCGGGTAGGGCGGCAGAGACGGAAAAAGTCCGTGCCATCGTGGGCTCGCCGGCGGACGAGCGATTCCTGCGCGATCATCTCGCCGGTCATGAAGCCGTTGTTGATTGTACCGGGATCGATCACATCGGCAAGACGAAGTTATTCTTTGAATCGAACCGGGCGGTCCTGGTGGCGATGAGGGAGACGGGAGTCCGCCGTCTTGTCGCGATCACGGGAATCGGGGCTTCGATATCTTTGCATTTCGCATGTGTGGAATGATGATGAGATGCACATCCGCCCCGCTCAGATGGATGATCGCTCATCGATCTGGAGCATCATCGGACCGACAATACGTGCCGGCGAGACCTACGCATTGGATCGCAATATGTCCGAGGCTGATGCGCTTTCTTATTGGCTGGGAGACGACCGAGAAACCTTCGTTGCTGAATTAGACGGCGAGATTGTTGGCACCTACTACATCCGTACCAATCAGAGAGGTGGCGGCAAACACATCTGCAATTGCGGCTACATGACGAGTGCTATTGCAACAGGTCGCGGAGTCGCTCGCGCGATGTGTCAGCATTCCCTTGTTCACGCGCGACAGCACGGCTATCGCGGGATGCAGTTCAATTTTGTCGTCAGCACGAACACACGCGCCGTGTCACTTTGGGAATCACTCGGGTTTGAGATCGTCGGTCGTCTGCCGGAAGCGTTTCAGCACCCAACGCTTGGATATGTTGACGCTCTGGTGATGTTCCAACCTCTTTAATACTCGTGAAGGAGAGATCCGCTCCGGACTACCTCCTTTCGAACGGTGCGCCTGTCCGGAAGCAATCTGCGGGTTGTCGGTCCAGTTCCGCACCACCTGTAAATTAGCAACATTACGTGCCTACTGAACCCCTTCGCATCTTCGATCCGCGCCGCAACTTCCGGTTGCAGGGCTTTACAGGACGCGGTGGGGACGGCCATTGCTGGCCGCCGCCCGCGCAGATCCGTACGTGCGGAGTTACCGCATACAGCTCCTGCCTAAGGTCGTGACGCGAAGAAGCGCTTCTCCGGATAGGGATGCAGAACCCGGCAGGACGGGACGTACTTACGGGTGAGGCGATGGGAGCGAGACCAGTTGAGCCGGTTCTGTTGGCTTCGCCGGAACAGGGCGTGCCGCCAAGCGCGGCAGCCTTCGCTGCGAAAGCCGTCCAATCGCAACAGATTCGCCGGAACTGCATGGTACGCAAGGTTGCCATTCAGGACCGGGCGAAGGCACCCGCCAACCGTCGGCACAGGTTCATGCCGCCGCTGGTAGAGCTTTTCGCGGATCGCGGCCAATGTCGCTCGCATGCGCTTCTTGATGGTCAAGCGAACCACCTGGAACTTCCCTTTTAGGTCTCTCCCACAACAATGCGTGAATCCCAAAAAGTCGAATGTCTCCGGCCTGCCCTGTTTCGGCCTGCCTTGCCCCCGCTTGCGCCGGCGCTCGGCCGCATACTGGCCAAACCCGATCAGGCGCGTCTTATCGGGGTGCAGCGTGAGCCCGAACCTGCCGAGCCGTTCCCGAAGCTCTTCCAGGGACACCCGCGCCGTCCGCGCATCCTCGAATCCCACCACGCTGTCATCCGCGTAGCGAACGACAATCACCTCTCCTCGCCCTGGCTGTTTGCGCCAGCGCTGAATCCAGAGATCGAAGGCGTAGTGCAGGTAGATGTTCGCCAACAGGGGCGAGATCACCGCCCCTTGCGGCGTCCTCTGGACAGCAGGAATCCGCTTTCCGTCCTCGATCACGCCCGCTTCGAGCCATTTACGGATCAAACGAATGACCCGCTGATCGGCTATCCGATGTTCGAGAAACCGGAGCATCCACCGGTGATCGATCTCGTCGAAGAACGAGCGGATGTCGGCATCCACGATCCAGTCCCCCTTTCGGCTCTTGATTCCCGCCGTGAGCGCGTCCAGCGCGTTATGCTGTCCACGTCCTGGCCGGAACCCGAACGAGAACTCGAGAAAGTCCTCTTCATAGATCGCGCTCAGCACCGTGACGACGGCCTGTTGCACAATCTTGTCCTCGATAGAGGCGATCCCCAGCGGGCGCTGCCGACCATCCGCTTTGGGTATGAACACCCGCCGCGATGGCGTAGCCCAATAGGCTCCGCTGTGAATCAGCCGATGCAACCCGGCTACCCGCTGGGGAAAGATCTTCTCGTACTCCCGCCACGTCACTCCGTCCACGCCCGCCGCCGCGTTCTTCCGGAGGCTGAAAAAGCTGTCCACAAGCAGTTGCGGCGTGATGCGATGCAGGGGCGCCGTGAACCGCAGCCGCCGATTCCGGCGCGCTGCCTGACGTACGCCTTCCAGACCCATCGACGCACTTCTGATCCGGCTCTGTGTCCGGGGTGCGGGGGACTGGTCGGCGTTTCCCTTGGCGGCGCCCTCGCGAGCGCCTCCGCAGTTGCTCGCCATAATCCAGGGAAGAGTTCGAATCGCTCATTCCCCCAGATCAACACGCCTCCCCGGCGGCTTCAAGAATGGGGTTGCTCTGACGGATACTGCTCTTCTGCAACCGTAGCAACTCTTCGCGCAGCGCGGCCGCGCGCGGTGCGAAGGGCATGATGCTGCGCGTGGAGGAACTGGCGATGCCCGTGGGCGGCATCGACCTCGGGCGCACACATCCGCGGCGGGGCTTGTACCGGCTGGAGAGGGCGGGCTGAGGGGCGGACCGGATAGCCTGGATTCGCACCAGGAAGGGATTGTACGGAGGGGGGAATGGGGATTCGGGTTACAGCCAGATTGAACCTCCTTGCCCCATACCAGTGATGACTTCCGGCTCGCTTTCTTGCATCGTTGTTTCCTGCGAGTTTCGCTGCTCGCATGGCGATTCCGCTGCCGCTCAGGGCATCTTCCTCGCCGTCTTGGCGGCACGCGTGCAGCGCATCGCTTCTCCTCTCAGTTCGATGCGCCGAACGAGGCGGCCGGGCCGATGCTACATGCGTGCTTCCAGGATGAGGTTGAAGGGCGTCTCTGTGGCTCGCCGGAAGCGGGTGAACGCGGCTTCGGTGAACACCTTCCGCAATCGGGCTTCGCCCGCTTGCGCGCCCAGGCCGAGGCCGACCTCCTGCGAGAGTGAAT
>JADYZL010000289.1 GCA_020853155.1 Bryobacterales bacterium | reverse complement strand
AATCCAGCTTGTCCCGGTACCGGTGAGCAAGCAGTTGCGAAAAACTCACGATGTTGCGCAGCGGCTCCTGCAGATCGTGACTGGTGGCATACGCAAACTGCTGCAAATCGGCGCTGGAGCGGGCCGCCTCTTCGGCGTGCTGCGCCAGTATCTCTTCGGCCCGCTTCCTCTCGGTAATATTCCGGATAAACATCGCAACACCGTCCCGCGTGGGATAGGCGTGTCCCTGATACCAGACATCATGCTCCGCGAAATACTCCTCCCACGTGACGGTCACGCGCTCCTTGCGCACGCGCTCCACCTCGCTGAAAACTTTCTTTCCGCGCATCTCCGGAAGCACATCCCATATCACTTTGCCCAATAATTCGGACCGGTGCTTGTGCGTGACTTCCTCTACCCTGCCGTTGAGGTACGTGCACCGCCCTTCGCCATCGAAAGCTATGAACCCCTCGTCCATGCTTTCAAGAATGTCGAGCATTGTCTGATTCGTCTCGGCGAGCGCCTGTTCCGCGAGTTTCCGGTCCGTCACATCGCGGGCGATCTTCGAAGCGCCGACGATTCGGCCTGACGAATCCCGAACCGGCGATACCGACAAAGAAACCACGATCAATTGCCCGTCTTTGCGGCGGCGCTGCGTCTCGTAATGTTCAATAGGTTGTCCGAGGCGGATCTTCTCGAGGATTAGCGGCATTTCGTTGCGGCCTGGTACCGCCAAAATCGAGACCGGCTTCCCAATCATCTCTTCGGCTGTGTATCCGAAAACCTTTTCAGCCCCCCTGTTCCAACTCGTAACAATTCCTTCCAGAGTTTTGCTGATGATCGCATCGTCGGAGGATTCCACAATGGCGGCCAGCCGGCGGCGCTCCTTTTCGATGTTCCTCCTTTCCGTTACGTCGCGGCCGGAACAAAGATACAGCCCCGATGCGCCGTCCGCGCGACAATTCCACTCCAGTTCCAGGACACTGCCATCGGCGCTCCGCAGTGGAGAGTCCAAATGAACGTCGCCCTTGCCCCGGAGTTCCTCGAACGCGAGGACGGCTCGGCCCCGCACTTCCTCCGGAATAAAATCTGTGAAAGGCAAATCGATCAATTGCTGCCGTTCCATCTTTAACAACTCGCAAAGCCGGCGATTCACGTCGACGTACCTGCCTTCCTCGTCGACGACAAAGGCGGGCTCTACGAAGTTGTCGAACAGAGCACGGTAAAACGCTTCACCCGGCGGCTTCGGGCGAAGGGCGGACAACTCTCCACTGTTGCCCTTCTTTTGTTTCCTTCCCGGCATGCGCTCGTATGACGTCCGTTACGGCGAGATAATCGTCTTTCCCTTCACCCTACCCCTCCCCATCTTATCTCCGCCTGTGGGATGCCGTCTCCGCCACGACGATGGCCGGATTGACACCGGCACACTGTGGGTCTACTCATGGAGTAACAAGTTTCCGGCTCATTCCGCAAAAGCGGCATCTTTGCCGGAAAACTTGGGGGAGGTGAGGAATGCTCTCGTCGAAACTCATCCAACTGGTCGAAGATCATTGGGAGCAGATTACCCGGCGGGTGATCGGCGAAATCCGGCGCGACCCCGAACTCGCGCACTTGAGCCAGCTTCCCGACTCGGAACTGATCGAGTGGAGCGGAAACATCATCAGGAACCTTGATCTCTGGCTGGTCAGCGGAAGAACGAAAGAAATCGGTGACACCTATGAATCGTTGGGGCGGCGCCGCTACCAGGAAAATGTCCCCTTGCGCGAACTGGTGCGTGGCACGCAAACGCTGAAGGTGGTTATGGTGGATTTCGTGCGCAGCCAGGGTTTGCACCAGACGGCTGTCGATATCTACGCCGAAGAAGAGCTCGATTATCTCGTGGGCCGCTTTTTTGACATGGTCCTGTACCACGGCGTAAAGGGCTACGAGCAGGAGTTGCGGAAGGAAAGCGCGCAGTCCGGGGTGGCAGGAGCGCGAACGGCAGGCAGTTAGCTTTGTCCCGGCCTGGTGGTTTCGGCGATTGATTCGGCTTCGATGAAGATGTGATGGACATGCGGGTGCTCGTGCCGGATCGCTTTTTCTATGCGGTCGACGGCCTCCTCCACTTCCTGTCCCGAAAGACCATCGCGAAACTCGACCTCGGTGGTTAGCAAAACGGTGTGCGGGCCGAAATACAGGGTCAGCAATTTGTAAACTTTATCAATAGCGTGATCCGCCTCGAGCGTTGCGCGGATCGCCCGAAGTTCTTCCGGATCGGCTCCTTCGCCGATCAGCAACCCCTTGCATTCCCGACCCAATAACGCGGCCGTAGCCACCAGAATCAAACCGATGGTGATGGAGGCTATTCCATCGAAACGCGAATCCTCCAGCAGGTGGCCCACATAAACACCCACGAACGCGGCGATCAGGCCCAGTAGCGCCGCGGCATCCTCGAACAACACGGCGAACGTCGATGGGTCTTTACTCCGGCGAACGCTTTCCCAGATCGGACCGCCTCCTGTGGCCCGGCGGAACTGCTTATAGGCCACGGCGAGGGCGCTGCTTTCGAACACCACCGCGATTCCCAGGACAACATAATTCCAGGTGGGATCCTGAAGTGGAGACGGATCGAACACGTGAAGAATACCTTCGTAAATCGAGATGCCGCCGCCCGCCGCAAAAATGGAGATGGCGACAATCAGGCTCCAGAAATAGATCTCTTTCCCGTATCCGAACGGGTGTGTCTCATCGGCCGGCGCCTTGCTCTTGTGAAGCCCGACGAGCAGCAGACCTCCGTTGCCGGTATCGACGAGGGAGTGAACGCCTTCGGCGACCATCGCCGCGCTTCCGGTGAAAGCCGCGGCAGTGAACTTCGCAATGGCGATGCCCAGGTTCGCAACGATCGCTCCATAAATAGCGGCCTTCGATTCTGCCATTAGCTTCGCGCCCCCCAATTCGCCCCGCTCCCGCGGCTTACTAGATTTGTCCCACGCCCTCCGCCGGATAAGGAAAGCCCGCCGGTGCGGTAAGCGACGGGTCCACATGTTTTCGCATAGCCGCGTCGCAAACCGCATAGCCCCAGTTGATGAGCCTCTGTTGCGCCGGCGCTTCCAGCGCCTTCAGCCGTGTCGCGGTTTTGGCAATCGCGGTCGACTTGTCGAACGGGCAGGGCAGCGCGTCCGGCAGCCGGAAATCGGCAATATTCGATCGTATGCCCCAGTAAGCTCCCTTGCGAATCCCTTCCTTGAAAGACGCGATGACCTGGCGTTT
>JADYZL010000288.1 GCA_020853155.1 Bryobacterales bacterium | reverse complement strand
GCCTCGGGTACTTTCGTGAGGCCATCCACCAGAATGTCGGAGTGAGTGGTCACAATCAATTGCATGCGGTGGGACGCTTCGATCAGCAAATCCGCGAGCCCTGGGAGCAGGTCCGGGTGTAGCCCGAGTTCGGGTTCCTCCAGGCAAACCAATGGCGGGGGTGTGGGATGGCACAGAATGGCCAGTAAGCAAAGGTATCGGAATGTTCCGTCGGAAAGCCGCGTAGCCGGTACTGGGGAACGCAGCCCTTCGTAGTGAAGAAAAAGCTGAATGCTCCCGCCCCACACGCGCGTGGAAAAATCCGCGATGCCGCCATCCGCGCTACGTAGCTTTTCCACCAGGCTGGCACGCAAGCCGGGGCGGTGTTCGAGATCGTTGAGTACGAGCGCGATATTTGAGATGTCTTCTTCGAGGAAATCCGCCGGAAGGTCTGTGGGCCGCGGCTTTCGCGGCTCGGTGTTTCGTCCGATATTCCACTCGCGAAACAATCGCATTCTGGCGTACTGCTTGCCAAGATAGGTGAGTTCGGGATAGAGGTCCGGGTCCTTTCGCTGGGAAAGCACGGATTGATCGACGGGCAGGTCTTCCCTCCGCAGTTCACGGCGCACGCCGCTATTCTCATGAGACCCGTCCCGTCTTATGTTCAATACAGGGCGGCCGCCCTGATACCGGTAGAAGAAATAAACGTCAGTCTCGCCATACTTGCTGGGATGTTCGTTCTCAATGGCCTCATCGGCAAGTTCCGCGCGCTGGCCCTCCATTCGGAGTTGCAGCCGGTGGCGAAGGGGCATGATGCCTTCTGGAGCATGGAGCGTGGCATCGATTGTCCCCGTGAGTTCGGCGCTGTCACCCTTCCACAGCCATTCCGTGATTCCTCCACCGCGCTGTACCGGATCCAGGAGATTCCTTGGCGACGACTGCAACAGCGAGATTACATCGATCAAATTCGACTTACCGGCGCCGTTCGGCCCGATCAGAACATTCAAGGAGTGCAGTTCCACCTCTTCCGCATCAGGCCCGAAAGAAAGGAGGTTTTGCACCCGAATCGTTCTCAGAAACCGTTTGTCGCCGAGCATCCATTCCATTCTAGTCTGCAACTACCCGCAGGGCGGATGGCGGAGTTTCTGAGAGAGCGGCATCGATGGCCCCCGGTGCTTCCCACGCTACGATGGAAACGATGTCCGCATTGTTGAGTTGTTTGGGAATTTCGAAAGCCTATGGGGCTCGGCCGCTTTTTCAGAACTTCAGCGTTCATCTTGCCGAGGGAGACCGGCTTGGGCTGATCGGCAAGAACGGTAGCGGGAAGAGCACGCTGATGGAAATCCTTGCCGGGATCGAGCACCCGGATTCCGGCGACGTGGTGCGCCGCAAAGGGGTGCGGGTGGGATACGTTCCGCAGGAGACCGCGTTCGCCGAAGAGGACACCGTTTGGAGCGTGCTGGAACGGGGAATTTCGCCGCTGGCGCTGGAGGAGTTGGAGCGGGACCGCAGCCTGCATATTCTGATGGGGAAGGTGGGGTTTACCGATCCCGCGGAGCCCGCGCGGAAGCTCTCAGGAGGCTGGCAGAAACGGCTGACGATCGCCGAGCAGCTTGCCGGAAGGCCCGATTTGCTGCTGCTCGACGAGCCGACCAATCACCTCGACCTCGAAGGGATCGAGTGGCTGGAGAGCTTTCTGAAGAACGAAGCGCCGAGCTTTGTCGTCGTCAGCCATGACCGTCTGTTTCTCGAAAACGTGGTGGAGCAGATGGCCGAATTGGGGCGGAATTTCCCGGACGGCATTTTTCGCGCGCCGGGCAACTACTCCGTATTTCTCGAAAAGCGCGGGGAGTTTCTCGCTGCCCAGGCATCGTATGAGGATTCGTTGGCCAACCGGGTACGCACCGAACTGGAGTGGCTGCGGCGCGGCCCGAAAGCGCGCGCCACGAAGGCCAAGGCCCGCATCGATCAGGCGCACCGCCTGATCGATGAACTCGACACCACGCGGGCTCTCAACAAGACGGGCGCCGCGCAGATTGATTTTGAATCGACCGACCGCCAGACGAAACGGCTGCTCGAAGCGAATGGGCTGAGCAAGGCGTTCGGCGATCGCACGCTTTTCCGGAACCTCTCGTTCCTGCTCACGCCACGGATGCGCCTGGGCCTTGTCGGCGCGAACGGCAGCGGCAAGAGCACGCTGCTGCGAATCCTCATGGGGCAGCTCGAACCGGATGCGGGAAGCATCCATCGCGCGGATTTTCTAAAGCCCGTGTATTTCGATCAGCGCCGGGAGCAACTCGACCCCGGCCACAGCCTTCAGCAAGCCTTGGGCGCGCATGAGGATCTTATTCTCTACCGGGACAAGTCAATCCACGTGGCGGCCTGGGCGCAGCGATTTCTCTTCGATAAGGAACAACTGCAATCGCCCGTTGGGAGCCTCTCCGGCGGAGAGCACGCGCGGCTCTTGATTGCCCGGCTGATGCTCGACCCGGCGGATTTGCTGCTGCTCGACGAACCTACCAACGACCTCGACATTCCGACGCTCGAAGTGCTGGAAGAAAGCCTCGTGGAGTTCCCCGGCGCGTTGATCCTCATCACGCATGACCGCTTTCTGCTAGACCGGATATGCACCCAAATTCTGGGGCTCTTCGGCGACGGGGAATGGGGCGTGTTCGCCGACTACTGGCAGTGGCAGGAAGCGCGCCACAGCCGCGAAGCCGCCCGCAGGAAACAGGCCAGAACGAATGCCCAAATGGCGCCGAACGCATCGGCCACTCCCCAGACACGCGCCACGAAACTCTCCTATCTGGAGCAGCGCGAGGCCGACGGGATGGAGGAGCGCATCCATCTCGCGGAGGCTCGGCTGGGGGAGGTGGAAGAGCAACTGAACGATGCAGCGGTTGTCTCCGATGGCGCGCGCGTCCAGGGGTTGCTGATCACGCAGGCCACCCTTCAGGCGGAGATAGAAGCGCTCTACACGCGCTGGGCGGAACTTGAGGAAAAGCAAGTAGGCGCGGCGCCCGCTTGAACGAAGGGCCAACCTCCCGATCAGCGAATGCCGCTCACGAGTCCAAGCTGTCGAACAGGTGAAGCTGGCGAAGATTCAAGTACTGCCGCTGGTTGAGCCGCACTTCCGAATCTAATTGCAAGCCGATGCGGCCCTGAAAGCGCTGAGCGGCGGCGGCGGCGATCCGATGCTCCAGATCGCCCTGGAGTTCGGCGCTTTGGGCCTCCCGCTGCACCCAGCGGCGCGTGAAGCCGTTGAGCGCTTCTTCGAGCGGCACGCTGGCGCTGCGCCACTCGCCGCCTCGCAGGATGGCCTTATTCTTGCCGATTCGCAGAAGGACGCTCATTCGATCTCAGGATACAGCGGATTCCCTCATTTCCGGGCGGCGCCGGCCCCGGTTTCCGTGCAAATGTTGTTTCCGCGCGGTAACTGCGATACACATGCAGTAGGAAGGGGGATTCGTCGATGCGCTTCCACGCTTTGCGAACGGCCGCCGAAGCAAGGCCGGGTCCACTTCCGGCCTGGCTCTGTCTGGGGTTCCTTTGTGCGTTGAGCCTGTTCGCGATTCCCTTGCGTTCCCAACCGGCGGCCCCGCCGCACACCGCAGCGAACACCGCGCCGGCGCAATCTCAAACCGTCGTCACCGTGGATGTGGATGGGGTGGTGCATCCGATCACGGTGGAGATCCTGCGGCACGCCATCGCGCAAGCGGAATCGTCCGGAGCGGCGGCGGTGCTGGTGCGGTTGAACACACCCGGTGGATTGATGGACGCCATGCGGGAGTGTGTCGAAGCGATCGTGGCTTCCAAGGTTCCGGTGGTGACTTACGTGACACCCAGCGGGGCGCGCGCGGCTTCCGCCGGATTCTTTCTTCTCGAAGCGGGGGATATCGCGGCCATGACGCCCGGCACCAATACGGGTGCGGCATCGCCCGTGTTGATGGGGGAGAAGATGGACCCCGTCATGCGGAAGAAGGTGGAGGAAGACGCCTCGGCCAGTTTACGGAGCATAGTCACGCGCCGGGGTCGGACTGCCGAACTCGCGGAGAAGACGGTGCTTGAGGCGAAGGCGTTCACGGAATCCGAAGCGCTGAAGCAGAATCTGATCGATCTGGTGGCCGCGGATGAAGCGGCGCTGTTCGCGGCGATCGCCAAGCGCACTTACAAGAACTGGTCCGGGGAAGAACGTGTGCTCGCACTGACCAGCCCCGTGTTTAAGCCTTACGAGAAGAGCAGCCGAGAGCGTTTCATGTCCGCGGTGAGCGACCCGAACCTGGCATTCATTCTCACGATCGCCGGCGTGCTGGGTATTTACGTGGAGTTCACGCACCCCGGATTGATTCTTCCGGGTGTGGCGGGGGCTATCGCGGCACTCGTGGGCTTATCCGCGCTCTCGATTCTGCCCATCAACTGGATGGGCGTGGCGCTGCTGGTTCTGGCGGTGACGTTCTTCATCCTGGAGGCGAATTTTGCTTCTCACGGGATTCTGGGCGCCGGCGGCGCGGCGGCCATGGCGCTCGGCGCGGTGATGCTGGTGGATAGCCCCATCCCGGAGATGCGGATCCGCTGGGGCGTCGCCGTGGCGGTGTCTCTGGGGTTCACTGCAATCACGATCTTTTTGCTCTCTCTCGTGCTGCGCGCACATCGTTCCAAGGTGCAGACGGGCGCCGAAGCCTTGCCGGGACGGCGCGCCGTGGCCGTCGAAGATCTGGCTCCGGCGGGCCGCATCTTCCTTGATGGCGACTATTGGAACGCCATTTCCTCCCAGCCGGTATCCAAGGGCGATTCGGTGAGAGTAAAGCACCTGAGCGGATTAACCGTTTATGTCGAACCTGAGACGGAGGCTTCTCCCTCTTCCCCGCAACCCTAACATGCGCATCTCATGCGAATTCTGGAGGTGAACACCGTGCAACCGATCCTGATCATCGTCGCCATCATTGTGCTTTGGGCGCTTTCGTGTATCAAGATTCTCGCGGAGTATGAACGGGGAGTGATATTTCGCCTGGGGCGCTTGCAGGGAATGCCGAAAGGCCCTGGGATTATTTTTGTCTGGAAACCGATCGACCATCTGGTGCGGATGTCCTTGCGCGTTGAAACGCTCGACGTGCCATCGCAGGATGTGATCACGCGCGATAACGTCACCGTCAAGGTGAACGCGGTCGTCTACTTCCGGGTGGTGGATCCGAATAAGGCGGTGGTGGAGGTGGCGAACTACCTCTATGCCACGTCGCAGCTCGCGCAAACGCGCCTGCGCAGCGTGCTCGGCGAAGTGGAGCTCGATCAACTCCTCAGCGACCGGGAACACCTTAACCTTCGCCTGCAATCCGTGCTCGACCAGCAAACGGACCCCTGGGGCATCAAAGTGCAGATGGTGGAAGTGAAGCAGGTGGATCTGCCGGAACAGATGGTGCGCGCGATCGCAAAGCAGGCCGAGGCCGAACGGGAACGCCGCGCCAAGATCATTCACGCCGAGGGCGAGTTCGGCGCCGCAGCCCGTTTGGCGGACGCCGCCGCGCTCATCCAGACGCAGCCCGCGGCGCTCCAGCTCCGCTATCTGCAGACGCTCGTGGAACTCGGCGTGGAGAAGAATTCGACGATCGTCTTTCCCATGCCGATCGATATCGTGAGCGCGGTGACGAAACTCATTGAACAAAAGGCTGGTATAAAGGAGTAGTTACGGAAACATCCCCCGCCGGTTCTGTTCATGCGCGGGGTGGTGTTGCGTATTGAGGTTCTTGCCGCCATGCCGAAATCGGACGAAGGCCACTATGAACTCGTTTTGGGAAACCGCCAATTGCTGAGCGGCTTCTTTGTGCTGGTAATCCTGTTCGCGATCTTCCTGACCCTTGGCTATATTCTCGGGCGGAACTCCGCGGTGACGAGCGAACCAGGCGTGATCGCGGGGGCGGCGGGAAGGTCCACGCCCAGTTCCGCCGCGAACGAACCCGAGCAGCCAGCGGCCGCCGTGGGGAGACCCGCGGCATCGGAAACGGTGACGGAGCCGCCAGCGCCGGTTGCGGAGACGCATCCGGCGGCTTCGAGCGCTGCCCCATCCGTTGAGGCAGCCCCGGCGGAGAAGCGGGATGCGCGACCTGCGGTTCCGCCTGCCGCGGTGGTTAGTTCGGCCACTACTGAACGCACGCGCGAGATCCTGGGCGGAAAGGTGCAATTGATCACGCCGCGCAAGGGGGACATGTTCCTGCAAGTGGCCGCCATTGGGCGCGCGGAAGCGGAGTTGATGGCGGAGCAACTGAGGAAGCGAGGCTTTCGTGCTTTCCTTTCCGAAGTGCCGGAGAAATCGCTCTTTCGCGTGCTGATCGGCCCGTTTGAAACCTCCGCCCGGTTGAACGAAACCAAGAAGAAGCTTTCCGACGACGGGCTTCCGAGCATCGTGCAGCGCTATTAGCCGCAGCGCGCATCGGCGGGAACGCCTGTCGCGCCCGGCCCGGTGTGGTGAATTGCGATATCGTGTTTCCCATGACGACTTCCAGGGTAACTCCCGCCGTCTCGCGGCGTTTTTTTCTCGCCGCGGCTACGGCTGCCGCTTCCACCCGCGTATGGGGCGCGAATGATCGCATTCAGGTTGGCCTGATCGGCGCGGGGGGGCGCGGTTCCTACGTTGCGCGAACCGCTCAGGAACATGGTGGAGCCGCGGTTGTGGCCGTGGCCGATATTTACCCGCCGCACCTGGCCCGTTTCCGCAAGTCTCTTACCGGCAGCGAGACCGCCGGTCCCGCAACTCATCGCGATTTTCGCGCGCTGCTCGATCGCAAGGATATCGATGCGGTTGTGGTCGGCGCGCCGGACCATTGGCACGTGCCCATGACGATCGCCGCAGTGAAAGCGGGCAAAGACGTCTATTGCGAGAAGCCGCTGACCCATTCGATCGAAGAAGGCGCCTCCGTAATTGAGGCCGTCGAATCGACGGGACGCATTCTCCAGGTGGGTTACCAGCAGCGCAGCTACCCGCACATGGCGCAGGCGCGCGAACTCATCGCCTCGGGAGGGATCGGCAAGATCACGCAGGTGCTCACCTGGTGGAACCAGAATTACAATCGCAGCCGCACGCCTCCGGAAATCGACCTCGCTCAACTTGATTGGCCGCAGTTTCTGGGCAACGCCTGCCCGCGCCCGTTTGACCCGTGGCGTTACGGGAACTGGCGTTGGTTCTGGGATTATGGGGGTGGCACGTTGACCGACCTCTATTCCCATTGGATTGAAACCGTGCATTGGGTGATGGACGACCACATCCCCCGCGAGGTCCGCGGCCAGGGAGCCAATCTCCAGGTGCCCTGGTTTGAAGCGCCGGATACGGTGAGTGTGGCGTCGCTTTACCCGAAAGGCTTCCAGGTCTCCTACCTCAGCACCATGATCACGCGCATGGAGGATGGAGGGATTCTATTTCGAGGGACGGAGGGCTCTCTCCGTCTCACGCGTCCCTATTTCGAGGTGTATCCGGAGAACGGTACGTTTGATCGCAAGACCAGCATTTCCGCGCCCAGTATCCGCGTGGAAGCCACGCGAGACGGCACGGTGGACCATGTGCTCAACTGGCTTGATTGCATCCGGACGCGCAAGGCTCCAAATGCGCCTGTGCGAGATGCCGTGAACGCGGCCAACGCATCGCATTTCGGCAATGAAGCCATCCGGTCCGGGCGCGTGGTGGAACCGGGACGCACGGCCGGAACCTGGGCCTCGCTCTTCGATGGGCGCACTCTCGCCGGCTGGGTGCAGGATACGCCGAATGTCTGGAGCGTACGCGATGGCATGATCGTCGGCAAGCACTCTGGCCAGAAGTGGAATGATTTCTTGCGCACCCGCGAATCGTATGAGGATTTCGAACTCGAGCTCGAGTTCCGCCTTCTGAATGGCGCGGGCAATAGCGGCATCCAATTCCGTAGTACACTGGCGCAGCAGGAGCACGAGCTATCCGGTTATCAGGCTGACATCGGCGAGAAGTATTGGGGCTGCCTCTACGATGAATCGCGCCGCAATCAAGTGCTTGCGCAAGCGCCGCAGCCGGCAATCGATAAGCTGGACCCATCCGGCTGGCACACGTACGCCATCCGGGCGCACGGCCGCCACATCAGCCTTACCATCGACGGCATGCGCACCGTGGATTACACGGAGAAGGAATTGGGGATTCGTTCACGCGGGATCCTTGCGCTGCAGGTACACTCCGGCCCCGGCATCGAGGTGTGGTTCCGAAACATCCGGCTGCGGGAGTTGTAGGCGCTGCCGTTCAGATCCTCCAGGAGACGTACTTCGTCTCCAGGTAGTCTTCCATCACGTAGCGGCCGCCTTCGCGCCCGAAGCCCGAGTGCTTCATTCCCCCGAAGGGAGCTTGGGCGGTTGAGGGCGCGCCGTCGTTCGCGCCGATCACACCGTATTCGAGCGCCTCGGCCACGCGCATGAGCCGCGCGGCGTCGCGTGTGTAGAAATAGGCCGCCAAGCCATAGCTGGACGCGTTGGCCAGGGCGATGGCCTCTTCCTCATGCATGAAGCGGGCCACTGGGCTAACCGGCCCGAATGTTTCCTCGTTCGCCAGCAGCATTTCGGGAGTGAAGCCTTCGAGCAGCGTGGGCGCATAGAAGCGAGCGGCAAGGCCGGGAATCGTCACGCGCTTTCCCCCTTCGCGCACGGTTGCGCCATGGGCCAGCGCATCCTCAACGTGCGCTTCGACTTTGGCCATCGCGGCATCGTCGATGAGCGGGCCGATATGCACACCCGCCTCCGTGCCACGCCCCACTTTCAGTTCGCGAATGGCCGCCGCGTAACGGGAGACGAATTCATCGTAAATCCCCGCCTGCACGTAGAAGCGATTGGCGCAGATGCAGGTTTGCCCCGCGTTGCGGAATTTGTTGATCACCGCGCCCTCGACGGCTTGGTCGAGATCTGCGTCGTCGAAGACCAGGAAAGGGGCGTGCCCGCCGAGTTCCAGTGAGAGCCTAGTGAGGTTGCGCGAGGCTTTTGCCATCAGCAGACGGCCCACTTCGGTGGAGCCCGTGAAGCTGAGCTTGCGCACGCGCGGATCTTCGAGCCACGTGTTGACGATGGCTGACGGCTCGCCGGTCACGATGTTGACGACGCCATCCGGAATGCCCGCTTCGCGCGCCAGCCAACCCAGTGCGAGCGCGGTGAGAGGGGTCTGTTCCGCCGGCTTCACAACCACCGTGCAACCTGCCGCCAGAGCCGGGCCGAGCTTCCGCGTGATCATCGCAGCGGGAAAATTCCAGGGGGTGACGATGGCCGCGACGCCCA
Organism: Bryobacterales bacterium; assembly: GCA_020853155.1. Taxonomy (GTDB): domain Bacteria; phylum Acidobacteriota; class Terriglobia; order Bryobacterales; family Bryobacteraceae; genus JACTMJ01. Next base: position 137 of record JADYZL010000288.1, on the reverse strand, counting down.
CAGGCTGGCGCAGGACGAGAATGCGTTGATCCGCCTGCGACGCGGGCACGAGTTCGCCGTAGATCCGCTCGGCTTCTCCCGCGGCGAAACGCAGAAACGACGTGGCGTAGCGGATTTCTCCCGCCGCCTCCGCGAGG
>JADYZL010000287.1 GCA_020853155.1 Bryobacterales bacterium | reverse complement strand
TTTTGGGTTCGGGATGGGCCTACTTGTGCGTCCGTTTGAGGATAGCGGCGGGGTTTGTGGATTCGTTCGCCGTCGGTGGCGTTGGAAGGGTGAGCGCGGGTGTTGGCTGCTTCTAAGCGATTGCTGCGAATGGGGTTAATCGATTTTGTTTGGATGGTCGATTTCTTTTCGTGATCGGTGATCGGGGTTGCCGACGTTGGCGATTTCGGGGGAATTGCGGTGCAAATTCCGAGTTCGGCGGAGCGCGGGGTTGAGGAGGGTTTGACAGTCGCCCCCATGGCCGGAGATCCTTGGTCACCGTGTGCGGGTGTTGAATAGCTGCGCCCCGATCGGGAGCGTGGTGACCTGCGGGTTTCGCACAGGGGTGAGGTTGTTCTTGCGCCCGGGGTGGAAGTTGATCGCTCAGCGACGAGCGGAACGCTTCCCGCGAACGGTGTCTTCTCGGGCATCGAGGGCCGTGGAATCGAGATCCGTTTGGACTAAGAGCGGAACAACTCGTTTAGAATCAGCGATAGGATGGGTGGAAGCCTAGCCTGCCACCGAATTTTTGCCGCCGAATTTTAGGTGGTTAGCGGGCAGCCAGTCATGAAGGGAGGGGGCCACCAAGAGAGGCTGATCGAGAGTTGAAGTTCGAAATCTCCGCATCTATAAATTGGATGCCGGAGCGCAGAACAAGGCTGCGCAGAAATGTTTGTGAATCGGAGAAAGTTGACAGGTTAATCTCCGACAGGCTCTAAACTGATTCCGGAACCCCGAGGTTGAGTAAACTGATTCCGGAACCCAGCTGATTCCGGTACCCTGGAACCCTGGGACTCACGCCGATAGAAAAGCGCGAAAGAACACCGCTTCCAGTGGCCGGCGAAAATGGAATGCGGTAGGCACCGGAATTGTTGCGTGCTTGCCACGCTTACATGCAACACCCGTCATGAAATCACGATCCGCCGTAGCCACTGCGAGTTATCTTCCCTCGCGCTGAGCTGGGTCTGGCTTCTTTCCTCCCGCTTCGGCTGGATATTTCCCCGCGCGTCGATCGCCCGAGACACGATGGTGTGCGTGCCCGCGCCGACTTCCTGCCACGGAAGTCGCCACAAGTTCCAAGCGTACGCTCCCCCGCCGGTCTGGATTTCGGCCGTGCGCCAAGCCTCTTCGTCCACCCGCACCTCTACCCGCTCCACCGGATGTGCACCGCCCCATGCAGCCCCGGAAATCGTGTAGGCCGGCTGTCCGGAGACAGTCTTGCGCGTCACCCTTGCCACGACGGACTTCAGCCTTGTATGGCTTATGGAGGTCTCCAGCACCAGGGGCGCCCCGGACTCTCCCGATTGCCGCACCGCATGGTAGTTGCGCGCCATGTGCTGGCCTTCGTATCGGCGATCAAGCACAACGATCCGATCGAGCCATTTCACTTGCGCCATGCCGTACCAACCGGGCACGATCAAGCGCAACGGGAAGCCCTGGGCTTGCGAGAGACGTTCTCCATTCAGATGGGTAGCCAGCATCACCTTGTCATCAAGGGCATCCTGTACGAAAAGACTGCGGCCGTGGGGAGCAGTGAATGGCTTTCCGTTCACGGGCCACTTTTGTTCCCGCTCCGTGTCCGCGCCGAAGAAGACGACCTCGCGAGCTTCCGGCTTCACTCCGCAGGAGCGGAGGAGCGGGGACAGGAAATGTCCGCGCCACACTCCATTGCTCACCAGCCCATTCATCAATGTAGAATTCCCGCCGTTCCCGGAGCACTCGATGGTAACGGCAGTTTCCGCCACGGGAAGGCGCCGCAACTCCTCCCAGGTGAGGGATGTGGGATTCTCCACGTAGCCGGAGATACGCAGCCGCCAATCCGCCAGATCCGGAGGCGGGGGCTGTGACGTTTGATGAAAGGTGAAGAACTCATCCGCCGGTGTCATCCAGCCATCGAGGCGCCGCAGGTCAAAGACCTTGACACGGGGGTTGCGAGCCTGAGCGTCGACGCGAAACGCAGGGGAGTAGTCAGAGAAAGGAAGCAGTTCCTCCCCCGGTTCCAGCGGAAGGGCCGCGAGCGCCGCGGGTATCGCCGAAACAAATCCCAACGCTTGCCTGCGGCTCCAGTTCATACGCTCGGGCTCACAAGGGTCTTGCTATAGAATGCGAAGCCATCGGAGGTAGTATAGCCGATAGGAATGCAATACCGGCGTCTTCACCCCATCAAGGGTCTTTTGAGTTTCTTGGCTGCATGGCTGTCGCTGGTGACGCCGGGCGTATCGCAGAACGCCGGGCTAGGAAAGATCTCCTTCCCCACAACAGGAACTCCGGCGGCGCAAGCGCACTTTGTCCGCGGCGTGCTTTTTCTCCATAGCTTCGAATACCGCGATGCACAGGAGGCCTTCCATGAGGCCCGGCGTCTGGACCCAGGCTTCGCGATGGCCGCATGGGGAGAAGCGATGACCTACAATGAGCCGCTTTGGTTTGCCCAGGACTCGCAAGCTGCCCGGCGGTCGCTTTCCCGCCTGGCCGCAACCCCCGCGGAGCGCCGGGCCAAAGCGCCCACGGACAGGGAGAAGGCATATCTTGGTGCGGTGGAAGCACTCTACGGCCAAGGGTCAAAGGAAGAGCGTGACATTGCTTACGCGGAAGCCATGCGGCAGTTGCATGAAGCGTATCCGGATGACGACGAGGCCACCGCGTTCTATGCTCTCGCGCTCATCGGCGCCTGCCATCGCGGGCGCGATTTCCGCGTGTATATGCAAGCCGCGGCCCTGGCCGAGGAGATCTATTCTGGCAATCCAGAGCACCCCGGAGCGCTGCACTATCTAATCCATTCCTACGACGACCCCATCCATGCGCCGCTTGGGTTGCGCGCGGCCCGGGTGTATGCCAGAGTCGCAGCGGATGCGGCACATGCGTTACACATGCCTTCCCACATTTTCTTTGCGCTTGGGATGTGGGACGAGAGCGTGAAATCGAATGAAGATGCATGGGCAGCTTCCCGCCGTAGCGCGGCGAGACGCGGAGGACCACTCGATACCGGCGGCTACCACGCGATGTGGTGGCTGCACTACGCGTACCTGCAGCAGGGACGTTACCGCGACGCCGCGCGCGTTCTTCAAACAGCTCAGGATGAGGCAGGTGGCAATCCGGCGGCGCTTCCGCTCTTTCACGTGACGCAGATGCGCATCGCCCAATCCATCGAGACCGGCACACCCTATTCGCACTCCACAAGCACAGAGGGGCTTGACCTTCCCGCCAGGGCGGGAGATCTCTATGCCGCGGCCGTTACCGCCCTGCATTCCCGCGATCGCGCGTCGGCTGGAACGTTATTGGAGGAAATGCGCCATCTTGGCGGAGAAGCGTCACATGCAAGCGCTAATCATGACCATGGAGGTCACGTTTACGCAGGAGACGCCAAAGTGGCCAAGATCATGACGAAACAATTGGAGGCGCTCCTTGCCGTGGCGGACGGGAAGACAGGGGAGGCGGTGACCGCGATGAAGAACGCCGTGGAAATCGAAGACCGCCTAAGCTACGAGTTCGGTCCTCCCCTTCCTCACAAGCCAGCCCACGAATTGTTCGGTGAGATTCTCCTGCAATTGGGGCAGCCTCGATTGGCCAGGGTGCAGTTTGAGTTCGCGCTGCTTCGCGCTCCCAAGAGGGCCCTCACCCTGCTAGGGATTGCCCGATGCGATGAGGAACTGCGGGATCCCGATGCCGCGCTGCGCTCGTATGGGGAACTGCGGGAGATATGGAGCCAAGCTGACCCCGAAGTGCGGGAAGCACTTGAGGCCAGCTTGGCGAGAGTGAAGCGGCAAGCCCGGTTGCGTTAGAAGGTGATGCGGAAGCCGGCTTGCAGTTGACGTTCTTCGGTGGCGGATGTGATTTCTCCGAAACCGTTCAGATTGCTGATTGCGCCGCTGGAGCTGAATTGCAGGTTGCTGACGTTCGCTCCAGGCATGCCGAACTTCGGCGTGTTCGTGAAGTTGAACGCTTCTATTCGGGCTTCCATCTTTACGCGCTCATTGATCTGGAAGAAGCGGAACAGGCCGAAATCCCAGTTCACGCGGCCGGGGCCACGCATGGAGTAGTAACCGGCATTCCCAAATCGTGGCGCTGTCACCTGCTGGAAGGCGGTTGGGTCGAAGTAGGGCTGGCCACGGCCAACGCCGCCCAGAATTTCCACGTTCGCTTTTATCTGGTCTGCCCGCTGCGTATTGCCGGGCGAGTTCAACGATGTTGCACTCGAGGTGACGCTGAAGGGACGGCCGCTCATCAGGCTCACAATGCTGTTCGTCTGCCAGCCGCCGAAGACTGCGGACGCAATACCGTCTCCATTCAAATATCGCTGTCCCTTGCCGAAGGGCAACTGGTAAATGTTCGTGAGTTGGAAGTTGTGCCTGCGATCCATCTGGGAAACCGAACGGTTGAGGTAGTAATACTCGGGGATGATCACGCTGAGCGTGGAATCGCTGCGCGCCAACCCGGAGGTGCTGATCGCCTTGCCGAAAGTATAGGATGCGTTGAGCGAATAGTTATTCGAGAAGCGGCGCTGCAAACGTGTCTGCAGCGAATCGTAGTGGCTGCCGCCCACCGGGATCACTTCCCGGGTATCCGCGCTGCGGCCGAAGCGCTGGAAGAGCACACGGCCGTTGTTTCCTCCGCCAATGGGAGACCAGTTCAAGTTGGTATAGCCCAATTGCCGGGTCTGACGCGTGGCCACATAGCTTGCTTCTCCGACC
>JADYZL010000286.1 GCA_020853155.1 Bryobacterales bacterium | reverse complement strand
TGTTCGGCGAGGATGTGGCCGATTGCAGCCGGAGCGAGCACTTGCCGGAAGTGAAGGGCAAAGGCGGGGTGTTCAAAGTCACGCTAGGGTTGCAGCGCGAGTTCGGGGATGACCGATGCTTCAATTCCACGCTGGCTGAGGCGGGGATCGTGGGCAGAGCGCTCGGCATGGCTTTGCGCGGGATGAAACCGGTGGTTGAGATTCAGTTCTTCGACTATATCTGGCCCGCGATGATGCAGATCCGCGACGAGCTCTGCACAATGCGCTGGCGTTCCTACAATGGCTTCTCCTGTCCGATTGTGATTCGCGTACCGATCGGCGGGTATCTCAACGGCGGCTCCATCTATCACAGCCAGAGCGGGGAAGTCGCCTTTACGCATATTCCCGGCTTGCGCGTCGTCTTCCCGTCAAATGCGCGCGATGCAGCCGGATTGCTGCGCACCGCCATTCGTTGCGACGATCCCGTGCTTTACCTGGAGCACAAGCGCTTGTATCGCGAACCCTATAACCGGGATCCCCATGCGGGCGCGGGCTACATGATCCCGTTTGGCAAGGCCCGGGTCGCGCGCACGGGGGAGAGCCTGACTGTGGTGACTTACGGCGCACTCGTCCACAAGGCGGAATTGGCGGCGGCGGAGATCGAACGCGAACTGCCGGGCCGAACGATTGAAGTGATTGACTTGCGTTCCCTCTCGCCGTATGACTGGGATGCGATCAAGGCATCGGTGGAGAAGACGAACCGTGTGATCGTGGCGCATGAAGACACGCTGAGCTGGGGATACGGCGCGGAAATTGCCGCCCGGATTGCTGACGAGTTGTTCCATCGCCTGGATGCGCCGGTGGGGCGGGTTGCGGCGAAGGACGTGTGGGTGGCGTACAATCCGATTCTCGAGAACACGATCCTCCCGCAAGTGGGCGATCTGACGGCGGAAATGCACCGGCTGCTTTCGTACTAACGTGCCAGTGTTTGCCGCGAGGGGAACGCCATCGTGCGGGATACCCGATATTCTAAGAAAGCCTTCGTGTGGGCGCCCCATCAAGGAACCGGAATCTAATGAGGAAATGCGTGTTGTCTGGACGAGCCTTGGCGTATGTGAGCGCACTGGTTCTCTTTGGTCTCGGTGTGCAGGCCATCGCGGCGGAGATGCTCGCCAAGCCGGTGTTTCAAGTGGACGTTGATCGCCCCACGGAGGATAAGCCGCAATCGAAATTGTGGTTTGCGCACGGCGCCTGGTGGGCGTGGCTGCCCGTTCAGAATGGAAGCAGCGTCTGGAAACGGAGCACGGAGGGGTGGCGGCGCGAATCTCATCTCGATTCCGCGCTCAAAGGCCTCCCAGGGAAGGCAGATGTATGGGCGGATAGCGATACCGCCACCGCAGTCCTCGTTGCGCCTGACCGTCTTGCAGTGGTTGCGTTGCGCTGGGATGCCAAGGCGGGGCGCTACCAATTGGCTGCAACCCCTGGCACCCTGAGCATGCCTCCCCTCCAGCCGCCGGACGAGGGGATTGAAACCGCTACTATCGCACGCGATGGACGCGGCCGCTGGTGGATCGCTTACAACTGGCAGCGGGAGATGTTTGTGCGGCATTCGATTGGGGAAACGACGCGCGAGTGGTCGAAACCCATCGCCGTCAGTACGGCTAAGGCCAACGCGGACGATATTTGCACGATCGTGGCTTTACCGGGGAGCGTGGCCGTCGTCTGGTCCGACCAGGATCACGATGCCGTCTACTTCCGCCAGCATGACGATGCCGCGCCATCGGAAGCCTGGAAGCCCATTGAGACCGCGGCGAGCGGAGGGCGCACCGCCGACGATCACCTCAATACAGCGGTCACGGAGGATGGCACGCTTTACATCGCCACCAAGAATTCCGTGGATGCCATGGACCAACCGCAACTCGTACTGCGTATCCGCGACCCGAAGGGCACATGGAGAAATCTACCCTATGCGCCGCGAACCAAGGCGGGCGAACCGAGCCGGCCAATTGTTCTGCTGGGCGGGCCGGACCGGCTGCTCTTGCTCCACTCGATCTACCGCAAAGACGGCCTCGAGCCGCGGCGCGACGTCATTGTCTGGCAAAGCACCGGCCGCCATTCGCTCGACCTCACTTCGAAGGCCGCATTGCTTCTCGATTCCGGTGGTCAGCTCAACAATGTAACCGGTACGAAAGTGACGCTCCCGGCCGGGCAGCCGTGGATCGTGCTTGCCTCGGACGTAGAGGGCCGCGTGTTCGAAGCGCAATTGCAATAGGGATTCGCGCCGATTTGCAGAGGCGCCGGACCTAGTGCATAGAGGAAGATCCGGGAGCGGGAAGCCCGCGCGGGCCGACGGCTATTTCTTGACTTCCATTTCCACGATGGTGCCGGTGCAGGTAGCCCAGGGGGCGAAACCGATCGTCTGAGAATCCTTTTGGACGACCAGATTCACGTCATCGCCCTTGATGAACATATTGAATATGACGGTATCTCCGCAGTAGCGGACTTTGGCGATCTCGGCGTAGTGCGGGTCGCTCCACAGGCTGCCGGGTCCCCAGTCTTCCAGGAACTTCTCGAAGGCGTAATCGCGGCAGGGCTTCTCTTTAGTGCAGCCGAACATGACGTACGCGGCGGGATAGTTCCGCTCCCCGAGCAGAGCCAGGAAGTGGTCCATGGTCTTCTTCTCAAAGTAGGTCCGGAAGAAGAAATATCCGGAAATGGAGATGGTGGCGACGATCAGGATGGTCCCGACGATCCATTTCCACCGCTTCTCGCGCCGCGCATCGGCGACGCCGTAGTTATTCAGAAAGTCGGACATGGCGCCTGCCCATATGGACACCGGCGCCGCGCTTCCTGTTTCAAAGCGCGGCGAAAGCTCTAGCTGGCCGGGTGCGCCTTGTCGTAGGCGGTGACGGCTTCAGTGGTGATATCGAGTGCGGGTTTGAAATAGACCGCGTTGGAAACATCGATCAACACATCGAGATCCTTCGCACTGGCGATCTTCGTGACCACAGCCTGCATCCGCTGGCCGACCTGGCTGAGGATGGCGTCGCGATCCCGGCCAATCGAGGCCTGCAAATCTTCCTGAAGCCGCTGCACGCGCCGCTGGGACAACTGGAGCTTGCCCTGGAGTTCGGCGCCTTGCGCAGCCGTGAGCGTCGCGGCCTGGGAATCCAGTTGATTCTGGATGGCCGCCATTTCTTTCTGGGCGGCGTCGAACTCGTCCTGCCGCGGCTTGTACTTGGCTTCCAGATCGGCTTGCGCCTTCTTGATCTCCGCCGTTTCGAGGATGGCTCGCTGGACGTCGATGATAGCTACTTTCTGCTGGGCAGAGAGGGCGATGCCGCCGAGCGCGATCAGGGCGCAGGTGGACAGAAGGATGGTCTTGACAAACTGACGCATGGGAAATAACTCAACCTGTGGGACGTGCTCGCAGTTCTCAGGGTAACACACGATTTTACACGAAACGGGCGCGGAAGCCAGCCTGCCGAGCCGGCGGCGAGATGGCCGGCATCCCACGATATCAATCGCGAAATCCCCTCGACGGGTGCTGATATAATCGGAGCGCTTACGCCGATTCGTTGGCGACCGGTTCACCAGAGAGGAGAAACCATGGATCATCCGGCATCCCGCCGCGGCTTTGTGAAGGGTAGCGGGGCGGCAGCGGCCAGCTTTTTGATTGTGAAACCGCAGACCGCCTTTGGTAGCCAGGCGAACTCGGCGCTTTCGCTGGGACTGATTGGCTGCGGAGGCCGCGGTATGTACGTGAGCAGCCTCTTCGCCAAGAACGAGTTCGCCAAGGTCACCGCGATTTGCGATATCTATCCGGATCGCCTCGCCGCCGGTCGGGAGAAGTATTCCGGAGCGAAGGAGTTCGGCGCATATCAGGACATGCTCAGCAGTCCGGTGGACGCGGTACTCATCGCCACGCCGGCGTTTCTGCACCCGGAGCATCTCGAAGCGGCCATCGCCGCCAGGAAGCATATTTATTGTGAGAAACCGATGGGCGTGAACGTCTTCGATACCCATCGCATTTTGAAAGCCGCTTCCAAGGCAGACCCCAAGAAACGCATTTCCTGCGGTTTTCAGCAGCGCTACGGCAAGGCTTACCAGGAAGCATGGCGGGTTGTGAATTCCGGGGAACTCGGCAAGCTATTGGCGGTGCGCGCTTCCTGGATCGGCGGCGGCCCTCCCATCAAGACGGGCCACCCTAAGGAACAGGAGAAGATTCGCAACTGGTTCTTCTACCGCGATTACTCGGGCGACATCATCGTCGAGCAGGATTGCCACAACATCGACGTCGTGAACTGGTTCACCGGGCTTTATCCGGCGAAGGTACATGGCTACGGCTCCCGGATGTCCCGGCGCGAAATCGGCGACATTCTCGATAACGCCTCACTGAATTATCAGTACGGCAGCGACCTCTGCTTCAGTTATCAGGCGACGCAGTTCAACCGGCGCAATGTGAACGGGTGGGACGATATCGGCGAGACTTTCATGTGCGAGAAGGGAACTGTGCAAACTTCGCGCTCCCGCACCGCCGTGTATCTTCCCGGCCAACCCGTTAAAGAAACGAAGGTCCCGCACGACATTACACAGGAAGCGGTGGACGCGTTCGTTGACGGCGCCCGTACCGGCAAGATCGAGAATGCGGCCATTTGGGCCGCGAAGAGCACGCTGAGCGCGGTGATGGGCCGTGACGCCATTTACACAGGGCGGGAATACTCCTGGTACGACGTGCTTCCGGAAACCACGGTGCCCGGCGCATAGCCTGGGCTCGTTGACTGCCAATAGACGAAAACGCCCGGCCGTTGCGCCGGGCGTTTTCGCGTTCAAGGGTAAAGGCCGTGGGCTTGCGTAGCGGACCGTAGCTCTAGCGCGCCGGTGCTTCCGGCATTCCTCCCCAGTAATATCCGGGCCGGTGCTTTACCCAGTCCGGGCTATACCCATCGACGACGATCTGCAAGGAGTGATAGCCACCTTCCTCGCGCGTTTCCGGGCTGGGAGTGTAACTGAGAATGTATTGGGCGTGAAGTTCTTCGCCGAGACTGGCCAAGGCATCTTCGAGGCCGCGCAGCGTCGCGAAGGAATACTCCCGGCCGCCCGTCGCCCGCACCAATGCTTCCTGCGGATTGCGCCAGAAGATGCCTTTCACGCCCCTGTAGAGTTCTTCGAGCAACGGCACGAACTGCACCGATTGCCCCATGCCGCCGCTTGTTTGCGCCACGGTGGTAGGAGTGTTGACCATACCGGGATAGAGCCCTCGCGCTTCCGGGGGAATCGGATCCGGGCGAGGAGGCTGGGGCGTGGAAGTAAGTTGCTTCAGGACCTGTGAGATGTTCACCCCGTAAACTTGGATGTTGTTCATCTCCGCGGCGCTCACCACGTTGCGCGTATTCATCTCGCTGCCGCCGTCCCGGGTCTCGGCGATCAGCAGAATCACGCGTCGCCGGTTCTTATCCCGGCGCTTCAGCATGTTGATGGCGGTCATCACGGCATCGTTGAGCGCGGCGCTGCTGCTGCCCACTTTGATGTCGTCCACGCCGGCCTTCAGCTTGTTGTAGTCGCTGGTGAAATCGCACTTGAGCTGCATCCGGTGATCGAATGCCAGCACCGCTGCCTCGCCCTGCTCGCCCACGATCAGGTTCTGGATCAACGCAGGAGTTTCCTTCACGCGCTTCACGGCCCCCTCAGCACGGGAGTTTGCCTGCATCACCAGCACCAGGGAGACGGGCAGATAGTCCGCATCGACCTTGATATCCTGCAGCCGCCGGTTATCGAAGAGCCGGAATTGTTGAGACCGGATGCCACCCACGGGCGTGCCGTCGGGGCGCCGGACCGTTACCGGAACCACGATACTGATCACGTCTTCACGGATTGTGTATGGGGTTTCCGGCGTCGCCTGAGGCAGTGCCGTTAGGGCCAGGCTCAAGACCAGGGCCGCGATGAAGAATAAGCGCATAGCAACTCTCAACTTCGGACGGCGGACGCCGTCCTGTCGTTTCCAAACGCTTTCATTCTACTACCCGCTCCGGATTGCGCTGGTAGGACGCGAATGCCCAATGGCATATCATGGGCATGGGCGCCAACGCGCGGCACGTGGGGGCGGCGTTCAACCGCCACCCCCTTTTTCGCTCGCCGGCGACTTACGCTAACGGACACAAGCTCATGAAGATCACATTCGACGATACAAATTATTTTGCCGGGATGGTGGGCGCCGCTCACGGCATTAGCCGGAAGGAATTTGACAGTGGAGCCAAGGCGGCGGCGCAGGCGCTCAAGGGGTATCACAAGCTGAGCGACGATGGCGTTTACGGCTTCGCGCATTTGCCGTTCAACCAGGACCTCGCCGGTATCCAATCCCTCGCGGCTTCTCTCAAGGGGAGCTATGACAGCGTTTGTCTGGTGGGGATTGGCGGGAGCGCTCTCGGCCCGTGGGCCGTGGATTGCGCGCTTCGCGGGCCGCACCCAGTGCAGGCAAAGCACGATGCGTCCAATCCGCGTCTCGTTATTCTCGACAACATCGACCCGATGTTTCTCGAGGCGGCGCTCGCCAGCATGAATCCGAAAAAGACGATTGTGCTCGTGGTGACGAAATCGGGTTCCACGGCGGAAACCACTTCGACCTTCCTGCTGGTTTATGACTGGTTGAAGCAGGGCGCCGGCGCGAAGAAGGCTCCCAGCCGCGTGATTGCGGTCACCACGGAAGGCAAAGGCGATCTCGATGGCCTCGCCAAACGCGAAGGCTTCGCCTCGTTCTATATTCCGCAGAATGTGGGCGGGCGGTTCAGCGTGCTGACTCCCGTAGGGTTGGTTCCCGCGGCACTCACCGGCGTCGATATCACAAAATTGATGAAGGGCGCGGCCGCCATCAATCATCTGGCCTGGAACGCGGACCTTTCGGTAAATCTTCCTCTTCGTTCGGCACTGATCCATTGGCTGCTGTGGACGAAGAAACAGAAGACCATCCAAGTGTCGTTTCCCTATTCGAATCGGCTCTGGGGAATGGCGTTCTGGTTCCGTCAGCTCTGGGCGGAATCGCTCGGGAAAGCGAAAGACCGCAAGGGGAATCTCGTTCACGTGGGCCAGACGCCGGTGGCCGCTCTCGGAGCGACAGACCAGCATAGCCAGGTGCAGCTCTACATCGAAGGCCCGAACGACAAGCTCTTCAGCCTATACCGCGTCAACAAATTCGATACGCCGGGGAAGATTCCCGCTGCAAAGCTTGGCTTTGAGAGCTTCGATTATCTGGCGGGGCAGAACTTCGCCAAGTTGATCGATGCGGAATGCCGCGCCACCGCCGCCGCGCTCACGGAGAATCAGCGCCCGAACGGCACGTATACTATTGACCGGGTAGACGCCGAACACGTGGGAGCGCTTTTCCAGATGCTGGAATTTGAGACTGCGTTCGTGGGCGAGCTGCTCGATATCGATGCTTTTGACCAGGAAGGCGTCGAGCTCGGCAAGAAGCTTACTTACGGGCTGATGGGCCGGAAGGGTTTCAAGGAATACAAGACCTGGATGGCCGCCTACGAAGCGAAGCGCAAGGCTCAATAGGGTCTCACGAAACGCGATGACCCCGGTTAGCCATTTCCCGCCACTGGGCGGGACTCCGCCTCATTCTGGACTTCTTGACCCTAAAATGATTTAATGCTCCCGGGTGAGCATCCCCGGTGGAAATGCAGCCTGGAGCGCGGAAGCGGAGCACGCGATGGTGGATCGGAAACGGTTGTACGATGCGGTACTAAACGGAGATCAGAAGGATGCCGTCGCGGTGACGGAAGAGGCTCTGGCAGAGGGCATTGAGCCGATGGAACTGATCAACGGCTGCATGATTCCCGCAATGGACGAGGTGGGGCGGCTGTATGAGGCGGAAGAATACTTTGTGCCGGAACTGCTGCTTGCGGCTCGTGCCATGAAGGGCTCCATGGCGTTGTTGCGCCCGTTGCTGGCCGCTCAGGGCGCGGAACCGGTGGGCCGCGTGGCCATCGGTACGGTGAAGGGGGACCTTCACGATATCGGCAAGAATCTCGTTGCCTCCATGCTGGAGGGTGGAGGCTTCGAAGTCTTCGACCTCGGCGCGGACGTCGCTCCGGAGCGGTTCATTGAAGCCATCCGGGAAAAGGGTGCGAAGATCGTCTGCCTTTCCGCTCTGCTGACGGTTACCATGCCATCCATGCGCGTCACGATCGAGGCGCTCAAATCCGCGGGCGTTCGGGAGAACGTCAAGGTGTTTGTAGGCGGCGCGCCGGTTACGCGCCAGTTTGCGGAGGAGATTGGCGCGGATGGCTATGGGGAAAACGCCAACGTGGCGGTTGCGCTGGCGAGGCAGGCCGCTGGGTTGAGTGTCCCGGTCTAGTGGTCGCCCGAACGTATCGGATGCCGGCCCCGAAGGAGGCGATTTCATGAAAATCCGGGAAATGGTTGCTCACGGTCCGCTGCTGAGCGATGGTGCATGGGGCACTCAGTTGCAGGCGCGGGGACTGGGTCTGGGAGAATGCCCTGACGCATGGAACCTCAGCCATCCGGAAGATGTGTGCGCCGTCGCGCGGAGTTATATTGAGGCGGGCAGCCGGGTGCTGCTGACGAACACCTTTCGCGCCAGCCCGATCGCGCTGGCTGGGTACGGACTGGCGGGACAGATGGCCCGGATGAACACGGCGGGGGTCGCCCATTCGCGTGACGCAGCGAGCGCCACCGGCGCCTATGTGTTCGCCTCCGTGGGGCCCAGCGGCAAGCTCATGATGGCCGGTGAGGTGACGGAGAGCGAACTTCTTCAGAGCTTCCGCTTGCAGTGCGAAGCCCTCGCCTCGGCCCGCCCCGATGCGCTGCTGCTCGAAACCATGAGCGACCTCGAAGAAGCCCGCATCGCTCTTGCGGCAGCCAAGACCACCGGACTCCCCGTCATCGTCTCGTTCGCATTCGACACCGGCAGGAAGCGGGATCGCACGATGACCGGCATCACTCCGGAGCAGGCGGCCGCTGCAATGGAGGAAGCGGGGGCGGATGCCGTGGGCGCCAATTGTGGCAATGGCATCGAAGCCTTCGCGGATGTCTGTGCGCGGATGCGCGCGGTCACCACACTGCCCTTGTGGATGAAGGCCAACGCCGGAATGCCCTGCATCGTGAGCGGAGAAGCGGTTTACGATACCACCCCGGAGGATTTCGCCGCGCATTTGCCGCAGTTGCTTGCCGCGGGAGCCGCGTTTGCCGGTGGGTGTTGCGGAACCTCGCCGGCGTTCATCCGCGCTCTTGGGAAAGGATGGCCCCATGCGATTCCGGCTGATCGGTTGTGAAGTGCTGGAGCGGGAGTTGCGGATGGAATCCGCCCAAACGCCGCATCCGGTCGACCTGGAGATACTGCCGAAAGCGCTGCACGATCTGGGCGGCAAGCGGATGCGCGCGCGCATTCAGGAGCGGATTGACGCCGTGGAGCCGGAACGATACTCGGCCATTCTCCTGGGCTATGCGCGCTGCGGCAACGGTCTGGCCGGCATCGAAGCCCGGCGCATCCCGGTGGTGATTCCGCGCTCGCACGATTGCATCGCGATGCTGCTCGGCAGCCGGCCGGCGTATGACGCGATTGTCGAAGAGAATGCAGGGACCTATTTCCGATCTCCGGGGTGGGTGGAGCATTGCCCGAACACCATGCAGTTGAGCGGCGCGCCCGCTGATGTAACGAACGAACTTGACTGGCTTATGGAGAAATACGGACAAGAGCCGGGCCGCTATCTCTACGAGGAGCTTTACCGGTACCAGCGGACGTACTCCCGCCTGGTCTACATCGATACCGGCGCCGCGCCGGACGGCCGCTTTGAGCGGGAAGCGCGGCGTGAAGCGGAAAAGAACGATTGGCGGTTCGAGAAGCACCCGGGAAACCGCCTATGGTTCCGCAAGCTCATCACCGGAAACTGGGACGAAGACTTCCTGATTCTGCAGCCGGGCGAGCGCAGCGTGGGCAGCCACGATTCTTCCATTTTTCGCACGGAGGAGATCCCGGTATGAACGGGAAAGAACGGATTCTTGCCACCCTCGATGGCGCGCCCAGGGACCATCTGGCACTGATGCCCATCACCATGATGTTCGCGGGTGACACCGCCGGGGTGTTGTATCGCGACTATGCGTCGGACCACAGCGTCCTCGCCGCCGCTCAGCTTTGCACGGCGGAAAAGTATGGCTTCGATTATGTCTCCGCCATCTCGGACCCCGCCCGCGAGGCTTCCGACCTGGGCGGCGTCATTGAATGGTTCGAGAATCAGCCGCCCGCGATTGTGGAGAGCCAGGCGGTGCTGCACGAAAAGAGCCGTCTCGGCAGCCTTGGCCAGCCGGAGATGGCCGCGGGCAGCCGGATGGAAGATCGAATCCGCGCCGTGGAAGCCTTGCGGCGAGGTGTTGGAGAGGACCTCCTCGTCGAAGGCTGGGTGGAGGGGCCGTGCGCCATGGGCGCGGACCTTCGCGGAATCAATTCGCTGATGCTCGATTTCTCCGACGCCCCCGAATTCATCAACGATCTCTTTGCCTTTGTGGTCACGATGGAGATTGCCTTCGCGAAGGCGCAGATTCAGGCCGGCGCGGATCTGATCGGGGTCGGGGATGCGGCGTCGTCGCTTGTCGGCCCGCGGCTCTACCGGCAGTATGTGCTGCCTTGGCAGAAGAAACTAATTGCGGCGATCCAGGCCGAGGGCGCGCGGGTGCGCCTGCACATCTGCGGAAATACTCGGCGTATCCTCGGCGACATGGGCACAACCGGCGCGGATCTGATCGATCTCGATTTCCCCAGCCCCGTGGCGGAAGCGCGTCACGCCATGACAGCCACGCAGCCGCTTCTCGGCAACCTCGACCCCGTACGCACCGTGCGCGACGGAACTCCCGCCAGCGTCACGGAAGCGATCGCCCAATGCCACAGGGAAGCGGGCGGCGCATTCATTGTTGGCGCGGGTTGTGAGATTGCCCGCGGTACGCCCGAAGAGAACGTGCTGGCTCTGGCGCGGTTCGCGCGCACCCATCCTTAATCGCGATGTCGCTTCGCCGCCTCACGCTTCGCCCCGGCCCTGGCCGCCCTCTGCGCGATCTGCTACTGGCGGAGGGGGTCGAGTTCCCCTGCGGCGGCGATGGCGTGTGCGGCGATTGCACGGTCCGTGTCGTAGAGGGCCCGGCGCCTGTGACGCCCGCGATGCGAGATCTCCTCACGGAGGAAGAACTGGCCGATGGCTGGAGGCTCGGCTGTTGCCTTTCTCTCGAAGAGTCCGGAGTGAAGCCCGTCTGTGTGGAAGTGCGGCAATGGCAAACCGTCATTCTTGCTGACAATCTGCCTCTTGCCTTTGAAGCCCGCTCCGGCTTTGGCGCGGCGGTGGACCTGGGCACCACCACCGTCGTTGTGCAGTGTGTGAACCTTGCCACGGGAGAGATCGCCGGCTCCCGATCCGCGCTGAACCAGCAGGCTCGCCATGGCGCTGACGTCATGAGCCGTGTGCAGCATGCGCTACGCCATCCCGGTGTTCTCACTGCCTGCGTTCGGGAACAGATCGGTGCGATGCTCGCGGAAGCGGCGGACGGCCGCCCTGTCGAGGAAGTGCTGATTGTGGGCAATACCGTGATGCACCACCTCTTCTGTGCGGAAGCGATGGAGCCGCTGGCCAGCGCTCCCTTCCGCAGCCAGAGTCTTGACGCGCGGTCTTTCGCCGGAGCGGATCTTGGCTGGACAGGCTCTCCAGAGACCCGCGTGACGTTTCTGCCCTGCATCGGGGGGTTTGTCGGGAGCGATCTGCTCGTGGGCTTGCTCTCGAGCGGCATTGCCGAAGCTCCGGGGCGCGAAGCGATGATGGATCTCGGCACGAATGGGGAACTTGCGGTAGTCGCCGGGGCGCGCATCTTTTGCGCGTCCACCGCGGCCGGCCCCGCTTTTGAAGGTGGACGCATCTCGTGCGGAATGCGCGCCGGATCAGGAGCGATTCATCGCGTCGACCGGCAAGGCCGGGGGGCGGTTTGCCAGGTGATTGGCGGCGGACCGGCGCAGGGCATCTGCGGCAGCGGCCTTGTGGATGCCATCGCTTGCGCACTTGATGCGGGACATCTCGCCTCGAACGGGCGCTTGCGAACCCCGCAAGCGGGAATTCGTCTCTCGAATAGTTTATTCCTGACGCAGCGGGACGTGAGGGAACTCCAACTCGCGAAAGGCGCGATTGCCGGCGGGTTGCACCTTCTGCGGGAAGTGGCCGGGATCACGGCGCTAGAGCGG
>JADYZL010000285.1 GCA_020853155.1 Bryobacterales bacterium | reverse complement strand
TCGTCAGTGAACGAGGTCTTCACCTTCATCCGGCGTGAACCCGCGGGCGCCGCGGTGGCGGAGTACTTGCAGCATCGCCTGTCCCTTCCCGCAGGGCGCTTCCGAATCAGCGGCGACATCCCGGCGAACGTGCCAGATCGAGACGGTGCGATCTGGCTGCACGGCAACGCCGCGTTCTTCCCAAAGGTTTGCCGTCATCTCCTTCGAACGCCCGTCGAGCGGCGGCCGCTCGTCCTGATCTGGCACATGGAGCCCTTGCCTCCCCCAAGCGCGGCGGGCCTCCCCAAGCCCATGCTGCATTTGCGCGAGATCGCCAAGATTGCTCTCCGGGATCCACGCGCCACGGACGTCTATACGAATTGGTTTACACTTCGCCGCCTGCATCGGCAAAGCATCCCCGATGTGCTCGTGGTTTCCGCTCCGGGCCGCCAGGAGTTTCTTGCCGAGCGGGGGATCTCATCGCACTTCGTCCCGGTGGGCTGGCTGCCTCAGATGGGGCGCGATCTCGCATTGACGCGGGACATGGATGTGCTCTTCCTGGGGTCGATCGACGTCCCGCGCCGCAATCGGATTCTCAAGTCGCTCCGTCATCAAGGTGTCAACGTCACGGCATTGGGTGACTGGAACAACCCCGCCTATTGGGGAGAATCCCGTACGATGCTGATCAATCGCGCGAAGATCCTCTTGAATCTGCCGCGAACTGCGGGTGAATATTCGGGAATCCGCATCCTGATGGGCCTGGCCAACAAAGCCCTGGTTGTTTCGGAACCGATCTACAGATCGGATCCCTACGTTCCCGGCAAGCATTTCGTGATGGGCGGTCTCGATGAAATTCCAGGGCTGATTTCCCGCTATCTGGACGACGAGGAGGCACGGTCTCCGATCGTCGAGGAAGGGCATCGCGCGGCGCGCGAGACATTCACGATGGAGCGATCCCTACACCGGATTCTGGAGATCGCCGCCGCGCAGCGCGGGGAAAGGGGGAACCTTGTCCGAACCGCTCTTGATTCTCGGCGCGCGGAGGTTCGCGCTTGAAGTTGCCGACATCGTCTCGGAGATCGATGGCTTCCACCTCGCCGGGTTCGTCGAAAACACCGATCCGGAGCGCTGCCGGGAACCTCTCGAAGGTTTGCCCGTGCACTGGGTGGATGATCTCGCGTCGATGGCGAACACGCATTGGGCCGTATGTGCCTTCGGCAGCACCACAAGGCGTGGCTTCATCGACCAGGCGAAGGCCGCGGGAATGCGCTTCGCCACCCTCATCCATCCAGCGGCGAGATTCTCAAGCAAGAGCAGCGCCGGGCCTGGCACGCTCATTTGGCCGGGTGTCGTCGTAAGCGCGTACACGGTGCTCGGGGCGCACGTGCTGGTGAACCGTGGCGCCTTAATCGGCCACCATACGGAGTTGGGCGATGGCATCACAGTCGGGCCGGGGGCAAACATCGCCGGCGCCTGCTCGATTGGATCTGGCAGTTATATCGGGATGGGATCGGTGATTGTGGATTCCATGCGCATCGGCCAGGGGGCCGTGGTGGCTGCTGGTGCCGTAGTGACGCGGGAGGTGCCGCCGAATGTGATGGTTGCCGGTTCTCCCGCCGTGGTCGTGAAGCAGGGAGTGGATGGGTACTAACGTGGATATGGAACGAATTCTCTCGATCGGCGGTATTCTGACGCGGCAGGCGCAGTTAAGCCCGAATGCGATCGCCTTGACGGCGCCGGGCTCTCCATCGCTGAGCTACCGGCAGCTTCGGCAGGAGACGCTCGGTATCGCCGGGCATCTTTTCGCGCGAGGCCTCGCTTCTGGCGACCGCGTGGCAGTCGTTCAACCGGATGCCTTCGATATGGCGTTGTCCTTCCTCGGAGTTGCTTCCGTGGCGACAGCAGCGCCTCTGAATCCGGCGTATCGGGAGAAGGAATTCGACTTCTACCTTTCCGATCTCAACGCCAAAGTGCTTATTGCCCCGGAAGGCAACCATCCGTGCCGGGAGGCGGCGCGCACGCTCGGAATCCCCATCCTCGAACTCGGCGAACTGCGCTCCCCAGGGCGAGCTGTTGGCCGGGCCGCAGCGCCCGCGGACGAGGCGCTGGTGCTCCACACCTCCGGCACCACTTCCCGCCCCAAACTGGTTCCCCTTACTCATGCGAATCTTTGCCATTCAGCCTGCAATGTAGCCACCGCTCTGCAGTTGCAGCCGTCGGACCGCTGCCTGAACGTGATGCCGCTCTTCCATATTCATGGCCTCGTGGCGGCGCTGCTGGCTTCGTTGAGCGCGGGGGCTTCCGTGGTGGCTGTGCCGCGCTTTGAAGCGGGCCGTTTCTTCCCTTGGCTCGACGAGTTCCAGCCCACCTGGTATTCGGCCGTTCCTACCATCCATCAAGCCGTATTGAGCGCATCGCGAGCGGAGGGAAAGCGCTCCGCGAGGTCGAGCTTGCGCTTGATTCGTTCCTCCTCGGCCGCGCTGCCGCCCGCCGTGATGATGGAACTGGAGAACTGCTTTGGCGTGCCCGTGGTGGAAGCCTACGGTATGACGGAGGCCTCTCACCAGATGGCGTCGAATCCACTGCCACCCAGGCAGAGGAAACCGAACTCCGTCGGCATGGCTGCAGGGCCGGAAGTAGCCATCATGGACGGAGATGGCGATTTACTCCCCTCCGGTCAGGAGGGCGAAGTCGTCATCCGGGGTGCGAACGTCACGGCGGGTTACGAAAGCAATGACTCCGCCAACGCGCAAGCGTTCACGCATGGATGGTTCCGCACGGGCGACCTTGGCTATCTCGACCAGGATGGGTATCTCTTCCTGACAGGACGCCTCAAAGAGATCATCAACCGCGGCGGCGAGAAGATCGCTCCCAAGGAAATCGACAACTGCCTGCTCGAACATCCGGCGGTCGCCTTGGCCGTCGCGTTCGCGGTGCCGCACACCTCGCTGGGGCAGGATGTAGCCGCAGCGGTCGTCTTACGCCCCGGCATCGTTGCGTCGCCCGCCGAACTGAGGGACTTTGCCGTCACTCGCCTTGCGGCGTTCAAGGCGCCCAGCCGCATTCTCATCGTGGATGAGATTCCCAAGGGGCCCACAGGGAAACTCCAACGCATCGGGCTTGCCGAACAACTCGGGCTGTTCGACAAAGCAGGGCAGGCACTCAAGCCGGCAACTCCCTATGCGGCTCCTCGCAACGCGCTCGAGGTGCAACTGGCCCAGATTTGGGCCACCGTGCTGAACCTGGAGCGTGTGGGCGTCGAGGATGACTTCGTTCAGTTGGGAGGAGACTCCCTGCTGGCCGCAACCCTGCTCACGCAGGTGAGCGCCGCCTTCGGTGTCGGCCCGGAGACTCTGGTGTGCAGCGGCATCTCAACGGTGGATGCGATGGCGCGGAGGATCGGGAAAGGGTCGGAAGGC
This sequence comes from Bryobacterales bacterium, assembly GCA_020853155.1. GTDB lineage: Bacteria > Acidobacteriota > Terriglobia > Bryobacterales > Bryobacteraceae > JACTMJ01. The sequence goes on along the minus strand of JADYZL010000285.1, from coordinate 2,785 downwards.
CAGCCGGCTGAAGTGTAGGGATCCATCGTGAAAAAAGTTCGCGGAACCCACGGCTTGTTTGAAACACCGGGGGTTCCGCGAACGGAGTGTACATTACGAATGCCGTTCAGAGGCTGGATAGCCGCTTACCAGAGCAAACGCAAGCTGAGTTGCAATTCCCGCGCGCTGTTTCCGCTCGTGCGGGTGGAAAGGATGCCATCGCCACCCACGCTGGTCGGATTATTCGGGTGATTGAACACGTTGAAGAAATCCGCCTGGAAGCGAAGGCGCATGGTCTCCGTCAGTGAGATGTTCTTCATGATCGTTGCATCCACATCCCACGTGCGCGGCCCAGTGAAGTACTGCTGCCGCCAGGGATGCAGATAGTTGTCGTAGGTCGTCCGCTGGACAGATCCGTTTTTCAGCGGTACCCAGACGGTGTTCGTGTCCCAATACCGGGAAACGTCGGTGTTTGCTGGAGCGTTCGCCGGCAGGGATGTGCTGCCCCACGGAATCATCGGAGAACCGGCCGGTTTGTAGTTGTCCGGAACCCCCATCACGCCGTTCGGTTTGCCGTTCGCATCGGTGCTGTTGATACGGTTGGCGGGAATGTACCCGTTCCAATAGAGGTAGCCGGGATAGCAAGTGCCGCTACGGCAATCCTGAATTTTGTACTTCTCTCCATACAGCTCCACCGCGCTGCCATTTGGGTAGATATTGGTCGGCAGTGCCCAATAGTTGCTCCGCAGGGTTCCCATTCCGGCGATCTGCCAGCCGCCGATGAACTTGTCGGCGATGGCCCCCGCGTTGCCGCCGATCTTCTTGCCTCGGCCGAAGGGGAGATCCACCAGCCAGTTCCAGCTCAAACGATGCTTCGGAACTGTGATATCGCGCTGGTAGTTCAGGAACCGCGCGCGCTCGTCAAAGTCCGCCGGCACGGCGCCGGGGAGAAACTGGTTCGTTCCATACACGACCGCATTGTAGCTTCTGCCGCCCGCGGTCATTGCATTGCCCAGGTTGTAGAAAACCTGGTAAGCAACGCCATTGTTGTAGCGCCGCTCCAACTCGAGTTTCATCCCATGGTAATTGGACCAGCCGTTCTTCTGGTACTCCTCGATGGTTCCGTAGACCTGCTGGTCGAATGGCCGCTGCGCGGATCCGGCGTAGGCGCCGGTGGGCAGTGGCAAACCCGTGGTTGTGTACCAAACGTATTGAGTCGGATTCTCGTTGTAGCGGTTGTACATCTCCAACCGGTCGGTATGTGTGCCGACGTAGCTGGCCTTGACCACCGTGTTCGAGGAGAGGCTCCGCTCCAGGGTCAGGTTCCAATCCATCGGCCGGCTGTCCGGCAGATTGGGGTCGAAGTAGCTCACCAGCCCGGAGCCGCGAGTCAGCGAACTCAAGTTGCTCGCGGTCACCGCGTCTCTGCTGTTTTGGCCCGCGATGAACTCAGGAACCGAGCGCAAGCCGTACTCCCGGATTCCGTCCGGGGAGGTTTCCGCTTGGTTCACGTTGTTCATGAACGGTGCGGTAAGCGGAATGTTCATGCGCATCCGCCGTCCCCAGGTATCCGTGGGAACCGGGAAGTAGGAGATGCGGAAGCCGCCGCGCAGCACCATCGGGGAATCCCCTTCAGAGAGCCGGTAGGCGAAGCCGATCCGTGGGCCAAAGTTCTTCCAATTTCCGTTCATCAGGTTGCGAGGCAGGCCGGCCTCCTTGTAGTTGATGAACTTCGCGCCAAGCGCCTCATACGAATCGACGATTCCCGGCAAGGTGGCGCCGAGCCGGTAAAACTCGCTCAACTCGTTGCCGAGCACGACGGACTTTGTCTTGGGATCGAAGGAGGTCATCACGCCTCGCTTATCCGAATACGGCGGCCAATACTCCCAACGAAGCCCGAGGTTCAGAGTCAGCCGTTGAGAAACGCGGAAGTTGTCCTGGAGGTACAGGGAATACTCCTTCGTGCGCATGTACCAGAAGCCGCGAACGAAGTTGTTCCTGTAGTTCCCCGCCCCAAGAAACAGATTGGCGAGGTTGTAGCCCGTCAGAGGCGTGACCTGGGGGTTGGTTCGCGAGGTAGCAGGATCATATAGGCCCGTAGCGTTGGTGGCAAAATTGATGTTGCCCTGAATCTGCTGTTGTTCCGGCATGTAATTTAACTGGTCGTACCGGAAGTGGCCGCCAAACTGGAGTTCGTGCTTGCCGGAGATCTTGGTGAAGTTGCTGTCGGCCACGTAGTTTGTGAAGGCGGCCCGCTGCGTGTTCTCCGTCTCGTAGTAATATCCGCTGGGGCCGAGACTATAGATGCCGGGCCATCCTTCCGCATTGAACGGGTTCGGAAGACCGAGTTCATCGGCGTACTTGACGCCGGGCTCTCCGGTGCCGGCAAAGCGGTTGCTCCGCGAGACCGAGAGCACCAGTTCGTGGAAGAGAGTGGGGCTGAACGTGTGGGTGTGGGCCAGCGCCAGGTTCCGGTTGGGCATGAGGCTGTTGACTGTATTTCCCACTCGATTCAGCGTTGGCAAGCCATAGAAGTCCTTGAAGTTGTCATGGTTGCCCTGGGTGTAGCGGCCATAAAAACTGTCGTTATCCGAGAAGCGATGATCGAAGCGCGCGGTAGTAGTCCACTGCCGCGTGTTATTGGGTACGGGACCCCACCAATTGTTCTCCACCAGCGGATTCACATCCGGAAGCGTGGGCATGGGCGTCATTGCAAACAGAGCCTTTGCCAGCGGACTGATGCGCGCGGGGTCGATTACGTTCGTGCGGCCTTGGTACGAAACCTGCTGCCGTGACCAACTCGATG